>CAYQTN010000080.1:0-2358 GCA_964420445.1 uncultured Candidatus Saccharibacteria bacterium | reverse complement strand
TTCAAGTCGACCATGGTCTTTTTTACCGATGCCGATACCAAGGCGGTCTCGGTCATTCGTAGGATAGGGCTCTCAGTGGCTTCGGCAATGTAGTACTCGACGACAGGGGGCGTGGCGCTACCGTAGATAATCTCGGCGCCGTATAGGCGTGCCAGCTGTCCGGCGACCCGAAGGCCGTAGTGGTAAGGGGCCTGCTCTTGTTTGTAGGCCGGTTCATGCATTTCGTCTACAACTATCAGACCGGCATTCTGAAGCGGCGCGAACAGGGCAGAGCGGGTGCCGATGACTATCAATGGCTCAGTCGCTTCTAGAATGCGAAGCCAGTTGCGGTTTCGTGTCGCTTTACCAAGGCCGGAATGTATAACGACAACTCTGTCGCCAAAAACAGCCCGAAACGTATCCGCAAGCTGTGGCACCAGGGCAATTTCCGGCGTTAGTACAAGCACCGATTTCTCGGCCTCTAAGGCAACGCGTGCGCGCTCCATATAGACGCGGGTTTTACCGGTTCCTGTCTCGCCGTGGAGTAGGAAAGAGCGTTTCTTTGAGGCTTTGATTTCATCGATAATCCGTAGCTGCTCTTTGGTAAGTGGCGGGAGCTCTTTGTTCGCAATCTTTTTCGCGCCGGCCTTCGGCTCGCGGCGATTTTGCGCCAGCCCGCTTGGTACGAATAGGCTGGCCAGCGCACCGCTGCCGCTGGGGTAGTACTTCGTCATCCATTCGATGAGCTGCAAGCTTTGCGCCGGCAAGGGCTTTGAAGTCAGGCTGTCGCCAATCTGTTTTGTTTCAAAAAGTGGTTTGGGCGTCTTGGCTATAACGATTGCGGCAACGCTTTTACGGCCAAAAGGAACTGTCACAACATCACCCGGGCTGCAAACACGGGCCGATACATACGTGAGCGGATCGGGCTTTTGGTAGCCAACTTCCGTTACCATCACCAAGTAATAATGCATGTCGTATAGTATGTCATCGCTTTGGGATTGACGCGAGCAAATACACCGTGTTTACTATTGTGTTATAGGCACGGGCAGGCTATACTAAGCGTTGTCCGAATAACAATAGGGAGCCATGTTAGACGTATTTATCACTTCGCGAGTGCGACGAAAAATCATCGTTATCTACGCAAAATATCCGGACTTCAAAACGCATGTCCGTGGTCTTGCTAAGTTGATCAAAGAAGACGCTGGCAATATCCAACGCGAATTAAAGCGGCTTGAGAAGGTCGGGTTTCTATTGAGCGAACGCCAGGGAAACACGAAAATTTATCATACCAACAAGCATTTCCCGATATTCAAAGAGCTCCAAAGTATAGTGTTGAAATCACAACGCACCCCTCAAAAGAAACAACAACAGGTTTAGGCTCCTCGGGCCTGCATTTTGCAAACGGCTTGTAATTTCATCTCTGTTAAGGTAGAATGACTTCTATGATTTCAGTTACACGTAAAGATGGCAAAGAGCCAGTAGAAAACGTACTGCGCCGCTTCAACCGCAAGGTGCAGCAGGCAGGCGTTATCGCTACAGCCAAAACCGGCCAGTATTTTGAGAAGCCGCTCAGCAAACGCGAGCGTCGTATCAAGGCTATCGCTCGTGCCGAGCGCAAAGCCATAAAGATTAAGAAACTCAAACTCGGTCAAAAATAAAGCCCCGAAAGGGGCTTTTTAAATTTGATGTTTTATCTGTTAGAATTGTATTGAAATGAGTGTAAAGCAAACAATCGATGCCGATTTGAAGACGGCAATGCTGGCAGGTGAGAAAACGCTTGTTACGACGTTGCGCGGGCTGAAGAGCGCAATCTTGTACGCCGAAGTATCCGAAGGAGCCCGAGACGAAGGCTTACCCGATGACGCTGTTATCGCCATCCTGCAAAAAGAGGCCAAAAAGCGGCAGGAAAGCGCGGACTTTTTTGGTCAGGGCGGCAACGTCGAAAAGCAGCAGGCCGAACTAGAAGAAAAATCAGTCATCGAAAAATACCTACCCGCACAGCTATCCGAAGACGAAATCGCACGAATGGTAGATGACGTGATTGCTTCAACGGGCGCATCGGGCATACAGGCCATGGGTCAGGTAATCGGTGCCGTCAAAGCTAAGGCCGGCGCAAGCGCTGATGGTTCGATTATCGCTCGTATCGTGAAGGAACGGCTTACTTCATGATTATTTTCATGGGCGTTGCCGGTAGCGGCAAAAGCATGCAGGGCAAAATGGTAGCGGACAGCTTGGCGTTGCCGTGGCTTTCGACAGGTGAGTTCCTGCGCATGTTAATCGCAGGCGAGCGACGCAAAGAAATGCTCGCGGGCAAACTGCTGGCGGACGACGAAATCATCGGGCTCGTACAAAAGATATTTAACGTTGTTGGTACTGATG
>CAYQTN010000079.1:0-4023 GCA_964420445.1 uncultured Candidatus Saccharibacteria bacterium | reverse complement strand
ATGCCGGTACGGTCCTGAGTGAATGACCTGTTTTTTCAACATTGTTACCGTAGTCTATATGTTGCTATCTATAGCCGGTGGGGCGGAGGGCGTATCGGTCGGCAAAACACTCGGCTCGGCAGTAGCGGTACTTGCTGTTGCCGGAGGAATTCTGGCGTATTACTGGATCGATGAACACGGGCAAGTGAGGGGATAATTGAAGATGAAAAAGTATTTCATTGGCATCGGAATCATCGGTGTGATTGTCCTCGGCTTGGGCGTATACGTCCTAAGCCTAGGCGTACAGAGCAAACAAGATAAAGAAACATATGAAAAAGGATCGGCCGCTGCAACCAAATTGAACTCTTACATCCGCGCGAACCGTGAAATCCCAGACAGCTTGGAAGAAGCCGGCATAACAGATGTACCCGATAGCATAACCTATACAAAAAATGACTCAACCTACACGTTCTGCGCGACGTATAAAGCAAATCGGGGTTACGGCGGCAGTGACATAACAAGCGTCGTTACCGGCTCGGCGCTGAGAAACTATGATTACGAATATGACTATGACGACAGCGATTACCAACCAAGTTCGCTCTATCTCAGTTACTCGTACAAGAAGGGTGAGAATTGTCAGACTGTGAAGCCTATCGGACTGCGTAGCACCCGCAGTTCAGACAGCAATCGGTTCAACGATTCATCCAGCTCCACATACGAACTGTACTGCGGGACCGAATCATTACGGCAACGTTACGAAAGCTACTGTTCATTCTACGAAGAGTAGGCAGTAGGGCGCGGCGCGGGCTATAATCGTTACTATCATGAGATTGCATCGTTTTTATGTGGCGCCCGATCAGGCTGAGCTTGACCATTCGTTTTGGCTCAAAGACGAGCGTTTACGGCACCAGTGGCAGAAGGTTCTGAGGTTTGCGGAGGGTAGCCAAGTGGTGTTATTCGACGGCGTCCAGCACGAGCGATTGTATCGCATAAACCGTATTGAGTCCGACGCTATTCAACTTGAACTCGTCACCGAATTTGAGCGGACACTCCCATCACGGCATGTTTATTTGTTTTTTAGCCTGCTTAAAAAAGATAAAAACGAATGGGTTCTGCAAAAGGCTACCGAGCTCGGTGTCCGTAACTTTGTGCCAATTATTGCCGACCGGTCAGAAAAGACCGGCTTTGATGTCGAACGTGCGCTGAAAATTGCTATCGAGGCAGCAGAGCAATGTGGTCGTAGTGATATCCCCGACATACGTGAGCCGCTACAGCTAGAGACGGCGCTCAAAGAGTATGACGGCAAGGTGGCGATGTTTGTCAGTGACGGTTCATTGCAGAAATCTCCGCAGATTGACGACACAATGCCAGCCGGAGTGTTTATTGGTCCGGAAGGTGGTTGGTCAGAAGCCGAGCTGAAACTGTTTGAATCACATCATTTGCAACATCTGCACCTTGGGAGTCTGACGCTCCGCGCCGAAACGGCAGCCGTAGCGGCCAGCGTAAAGCTGTTACAATAAGCCGATGAGTTATTGGAAACAGCGCAGCATACCGTACAAACCGGGACAAAAAACTCCGTTCAAATTGTCGCGCAGTAAGATAGAACTGTTTATGCAGTGCCAGCGTTGTTTTTGGCTGGATGTTCGTTTGAAGATTACCCGCCCTAGCAGCCCGCCGTTCAATATCAACAAAGCGATAGATGAGCTCTTCAAAAAAGAGTTCGACCAATACCGCTCTAAAAAAGAGCCGCATCCGCTGATGATTGAATTTGGCGTAGACGCGATACCGTTCGACCACGAACAGCTGGATACGTGGCGTGAAACTTTTGTGGGAGTGACGACGCTGCATGAGCCAACCAATTTACATATTTTTGGCGGCATCGACGATGTCTGGGTCGATACTAAGGGCAATCTGATAGTTGTTGATTACAAGGCAACGGCTAAAGACAAAGATGTCAGTATTGATTCGGACTGGCAGATAGCCTACAAACGGCAACTGGAAGTGTACCAGTGGCTGCTAAGACGTAATGGATTTAGTGTCAGCAACACGGGTTATTTTGTATACACCAACGGCAGGATGGATTTGGACGGGTTCAACGACCGGGTCGAATTCCGCACCAAAGTCATACCTTATACGGGTTCGGACAAATGGATCGAACCGACAATCGAAAAGATGAAGGCGTGCATGGATGGTGACATGCCGGCTGTTGGCTCTAGCGCCATGGGTGGCGAGTGCGAGTTCTGCGCCTACGCCAAAGCACGCACAACACTGACACTGGAGGCTGTAAAAAACAAGAAGGCTGCCAAAAAGTAGCGCCCCAAGCGCTATAATGTAACTTATGATAGATATACAGCTGATACGAGACAATCCGGATCGCATTGCCGAGAAAAGCCGCCAAAAAGGTTACGAAGTAGACATACCGCGGTTGCTCGAAGTCGACGCCGAACGTCGAGCGCTACTGCAACAAGTCGAAGCGCTTCGCGCTCGCCGCAACGACAATGCCGCAAAGATGAAGGGCGGCCAACCTGACCAAGCGCTTATAGATGAAGGCAAGCAGATAAAAATTGAGCTAAGCGAGCGAGAGACTTATCTCACGCAGGTTGAAAAAGATTGGACCGAGCGGTTAAACGCGGTGCCAAATCCCACAGACGACGATGTACCGGTTGGCGATGAAGCCGCCAGTGTTGAAGTTGGTCGTTTTGGCGAGCAGCCGACAGGAGCCGAGGACCATTTAGATTTCGCTACGCGCAAGGGCTGGCTCGATTTTGACCGCGGCGCCAAAGTTGCCGGTAACAAGTTCTATTTTATGAAGGGCGATCTGGTTCTACTGGAGAACGCGCTACTGCAGTACGCTTTGGCATTCTTGGGTGAGCGTGGTTTTACGTTTATGACGGTGCCTCATCTAGTAAACGGGCGGACGGCAAGCGGGGCAGGCTTCGCGCCGCGTACCAGCAACCAGGCCGACGAGTATTATGTTGAGGGCGAAGATTTGACACTGATTGCGACAGCGGAAATACCTCTTACGGGTTATCACGCCGATGAAATACTCGACGAAGCGCAGTTGCCGCTTCTATATGCTGGCATTAGCCCATGTTACCGCCGCGAGGCCGGCGCCGCCGGCAAACACGGCCGCGGACTCTTCCGTGTCCATCAGTTCAATAAGCTAGAGATGTACGCCTTCGTGTTGCCGGAGCAAAGCCGTGAGATGCACGAGAGACTTCGCGGCATCGAAGAAGAACTTTGGCAGTCTCTCGGGATTCCATATCACGTCATTACGATTGCATCAGGTGATTTGGGCGCCCCCGCCGCTAAAAAATACGATTTGGAATACTGGTCCAAAGTTGATGGTACCTACCGTGAACTAACCAGCTGTTCGAACTGCACTGATTTCCAGGCTCGTAATCTAAACATACGAGTGCGCCGCCAAGACGGCAACATCGAAATGGTCCATACGCTCAACGGCACCGCCGTATCGTTTGCTCGCTCACTGATAGCCGTTATTGAACATTACCAAACCACCGAGGGCGACCTACGGGTGCCCGAAGTACTGAAGCCGTTTCTTGCTGGTCGCGAAACACTCTAAAAAAGGAGGAATCATCATGATTAGAAAACTAGAAATTACCGGCGTGCACGTCGATACGGATGCAAAGCTAAAGAAGTACATAACAAAAAGCGTTAACAAGCTTGAGCGCTACATGCCTCGGCACGCGCGCGACAGCGTACACGTCGACGTAAAGCTTAAAGAAAACAAGAAGCAAAAAGACCAGCAGTGTACCGCTGAAATTATTATCTATTTGCCAAACGAGAAATTGACCGCCAAAGAGTCGACCGTGAATTTGTTTGCCGCCATCGATATCGTTGAAGCCAAGCTGCGCAATCAACTTAAAAAGTATAAAGACACCCACACGAACCCGCGTTTTTACCGGCGCCTGACACAGAAATTCCGTCGCAAAAACCCGTATCAGTTGTAGGACATAAATTTAACACCAGTCAACCCCCGTTTGGGTCGTCCAATTTTTGCGGTCCCAGTGGTACAATAGACGG
>CAYQTN010000078.1:0-4074 GCA_964420445.1 uncultured Candidatus Saccharibacteria bacterium | reverse complement strand
CGAAACAGTACAAAGCAGCGTAGGGGCTAGTAAAAAACGAGTAGCGCCGAAGAAGATGATTACTATCATTGTGCCGGTAATCCTGGTAGTCGCGTTGGGGCTAACAACATACCTCTGGCAGAAAGAAGCCAGCGTAGCTCGTGACAAAGACAGAATCATCACCGAAATTGAAACTACTAAAAATAACCGTATTTCAGAACTCGAAGCAGAGCTGGATGTTCGAAAAGAAACGACCGGCGAGGAGCAAATAAAGAAAGACCAGTATCAATCGGTCTTTTTAACAAACGGTCAGACATACTTTGGAAAAATCATGAAGATAACTGAAACGCAGATTACCCTGACTGATATCTATTATCTCTCAGAAAGTGGCGATTCCTCCGTAAGTTAGGAAATGAGCTGCATGGCCCGGAAGACGTCATGCACATTGAGCGGGATAAGGTAGATTACTGGGAGAATCTCAGGCCAGATGGCGAAGTTGCAATGGCGATAGAGGAGTACGTGCGAAGCCTTCGCTAGCAACACTGTACAAAAGTGCCGGTTTTACGGCATAATCGTAAGCAACATGAAAACGCTCCATCAACGGCAAGGCGGCTTTATCACGATGATTGTTATGCTCATCGCCATCCTTGTTGCCGCCATCGTTTTAGTCTATATTCGCGTCGATCGTGCTAATGGCTAAGCCGCTTACGCTATACTAGAGTTAGTTAAAGAGACCAACATGCAAGATCTGTTCGCTATTCCTGAAGAATCTTTGAAGCGCACCAAAGTGCTTTTAAAGCGTGAGTTCGCCGCTCGCGACTGGCATGCCTGGGTCGCCTACCCTGATTCGCCAATCATTTGGGTTGATCGCAACAATGGAACGCCTAAAATTGGTATTTACAGCAGTACGCCGCCAACTTCGAGCTACTGGAATGCCATTCTGGTAGATGACAAGTACGCTACCTATCAATTTCTTCGCGAGCACCGCGTTGCCCAGCCGGAGACTATGCGTTACGCTTCCGCGGCGGACATTCCGGCCGCCAAGGCATTTTTGCGTGCCAAGGCTAGGGTTGTGGTCAAACCTCAGTCGGCTGCTCATGGCAATGGCGTCTCAATGAACATCACCACAGAAGAAGCCCTTAAGTCAGCCGTAATCCGGGCCGACACTATTTCGCGCGGGGACGGCGTGCTGCTGCAAGAGCAGTACCTGGCTCCGAATCCGGCCGAAGTGCGCGTGCTATGTATTAACCACAAGTTCATCGGAGCAATACTACGCCGCCCGGCCTATGTAACAGGGGATGGGAAACTATCAATCGCCGAGCTTATCGATGCCGAAAACGCGCAACCTGACAGGGGTGAGCCGTACAGAACTCGTTTGAGTTATATCGATAAAGTCCGCGCCCGCGAGTATTTAGGTGAGGCCATGAGCACGGTGCCGCAAAATGGCCAAGAAGTCCGCGTTATGGATGTCGCCAATTACGGGGCAGGCGGCGAGACCATATCAGTTAATCATGTGTTACCGAAGTGGCTCATAGAAGACAGCGAACAGCTATCTGAGATTGTCGGCCTGCCGGTCATCGGTATCGATTACATCTACAGTGGCACTTTGCGGCCCGAGGCGACCGACGGTGAGCTGCAGCCGATGGTGCTCGAACTCAACAGATGCCCCAGTCTCTGTATACACGACGAACCTACAGAAGGCGTGCCACAGGGCGCCGTGAAGGCCTATACCGACTATCTGGCAGGCCTCTAGGTAACTTTGCCGTATACTCCCAATTGTTAGTAGCGAAGTATCGACAAATAGTAAAAAATGTTGAATAATATAAACGTGACCAGCCATCAGTCTCGACCAAAGTTTCTTATTGCTACCACAAGCGTAGACTTGTCCATGCCCTTGCTTGTTCAGGCCGCTCAAGGACAAGGCATAGATGTCGTAACGGTTTCTTTCGAAGACAGCCTAGAGGCAGTTGAATCGTCTTTGATGGGCAATAATTTTGAGCTTATTTACATACGTGACCCGTTTAATACAGGAACTTATGACGATGCGCACATTAAAGCAGTCATGGAACTTATCACCGCCAGCCAGCCCCAATCCTACTATGTTGACGGTACAAAAACGTATGCCGACCTGCTGTTCGAGGACAAGCATGCGCAATATCAGCAACTGACGGAATTTATGCCAAAAACAGAGATTCTAACAGATACGAACCAATTTATTGAAGGTCGGCATATTATCAAGAAAAGAATCTCCTCGCGGGGTAGAGGTGTACATTTTGCATCCGAACAGCACATGTATAACGGAGATTATATCGTGCAGCCATACTTGCCGATTGCCGAAGAATACCGCGCTGTGGTTGTGCGAGGCAGGGTACTGCCAGAGGCAATACTTCGTAGGTCAAAAACACCTGAGCACCCGATTAAGGGCATAAAGTCGGTTAAAATCCCGTCGGAATGCAGCCGGTTTGTTTCACAGATTAGCTCTAAACTGCCGGAATTTGATCTTGTCGGCATGGATATTATGCGCACCAAAGACGGCAAAATGTACTTGCTAGAAGCCAATCGTAGCTGCCAATTTAACGTCTATACTCGTTTGACAGGGGTGGACGTAGCCGGCGAACTTGTGCAGGCCTTGCAGGAAAGAGCACAGAACATTGCAAATTTAACATAATCGTGTTATAATAAACAGGTTATTCAGTAGGCAAACAAGATATCTCATCATGAGCACAGAAGTAACCAAGACAATCATCGGCCGCGTCGAAAAAATCAGCTTTCCGGAGCTTGATGGCGGCGCTGTTTTAGCGCGTATCGATACCGGCGCTCAGACATCCGCTATCTGGGTTTCCCGGGCCGAGGTTGTGCACGACCGTTTGGAAGTCGTTTTCTTCGGTAAAGGCCATCCAAACTATACCGGCAAGGTGTATTATTTTGATGAATTCACCCACGGCATGGTTGCCAGTTCCAACGGGCAGGCGGAGGCACGCTACAAGATACGGCTACTGCTCAAAATCTCCGGCAAGAAGATACGTGCTAGACTAACCCTTGCCGACCGTAGTACGCAGGTTTATCCGGTGCTCATCGGTCGAAACGTCTTGCGCGGTAAATTTATCGTGGATGTAAATCTCGGGGCGCCACTTAAAGACACGGAAAATGCACGCTCCAAAGCACTACAAGCTAAGCTAAGTAAAAACAGGTAAGCACTATGAAAATCGCTATTCTATCTAACGGCAACGCCAACTATTCGACAAAGCGCCTCCAGGAAGAGGCTATTAAGCGCGGCCACGAAGTCGATATTATCAAGTACAAGAATTGCCATGCCGCCATCGAGCAGAGTAATCCGGTTGTCCGCTACAAAGGCCGCCTGGTCGGACCATACGACGCCATTATCCCCCGTATCGCCAGCAATATGACCCGCTACGGTACGGCTATTGTGCGTCAGTTTGAGATGCAAGGCACGTACACTACCGCCAGCTCGATTGCCATCGTGCGCTCGCGCGACAAGCTGCGTTCAATTCAGTTGCTTGCCCGCGCCGGCGTTGGCATCCCAAAGACCGTGTTTACCCGTTCCATTAACGATATCGAAGATTTGATTGATGAAATGGGTGGCTACCCCGTCATTATCAAGCTGGCTCGCGGCACGCACGGTAACGGTGTCGTGCTAGCCGAGACCAAGAAGGCAGCCAAGTCCGTTATGCAGGCTTTTTACGTCATGGACGACGACGGTACCAACATCTTGCTGCAAGAGTTTGTGAAGGAATCTGCCGGCCAAGATATCCGTGCCTTTGTGGTTGGTGGCAAAGTTGTTGCTAGCATGAAGCGCCAGTCCTTAGACGATGATTTCCGCTCTAACCTGCACCAAGGCGGTGAAGGTATGGCCATTAAGCTAACCGACGACGAAAAGAAAACTGTCCAAAAAGCCGCTAAAGCCATGGGCTTGTCCATCTGCGGCGTTGATATTATGCGATCTGAACGCGGGCCGCTCGTGTTGGAAGTAAATTCCAGCCCTGGCTTCGGAATCGAAAAAGTAACCGGTCGCAATGTGGCCCTCAGCATCATTGAGTATGTCGAACAAAACGCAAAACGCCCGTCCCGCAAAGA
>CAYQTN010000077.1:0-4136 GCA_964420445.1 uncultured Candidatus Saccharibacteria bacterium | reverse complement strand
ATGTCGACATTGGCATAGGCCGGGTTTGGTGATACATCCGGCAGGCCGGGGATTGTTTCGGTAGCAGTATCAAACGGAATGGTTGTAGTAGGCTGTGGCGCTTCGGTTGTGGGGGCGGCTACAGGCTCTTGGGCGGCTTCGGTTGTGACAGGCGCTTCACTTACAGCAGGAGCAGCCGGTGCCGTCGTTACGACGACGGGGTCACCTGGGTCGGCGACGGTGATATCAGGTGCTTCGGCAGTAGCCGGTGCAGGCTCGGAAACGACCTGGTCTTCACCTCCTCTGCCGGCCATAAAGCCGACGACGCCGGCAACAGCTGCGGCGCCCGCGCCGATACCAACAAAGAGGCCGGTGCGGCTGCGGCGAGTTGGGGTGGTAAGAGTATCGTAAGTGACAGGGATTTCAGGTGCGACAGGTTGCAGTAGCGCATCAGCAGTGGGCGCTTCAAAGGCGCTGGTTTGTGCCTCGTATACTTCTACGGGCGGTTTGAGCTCTTCGGGTTGGCGAGCTGGCTGTTGGTGATCAAGGTCTGACATAGTGACGCTATCCTTAAGGTTACGATGAACTGACCATTATTATCGCACATTTAACGTAAAAAAGCAATCATTATCTTGCTTGCGCTTATTCTTAACTCGAAGCGCTGCTTGTAGCATACCCCAAATGGCACTTGGCGCTCGTGCTATTTATCACTCTTTATATACGTGTGGCCGCCTTTGACGGCCTGAAGCGCATAAGGTAGAATGCCAATAAATGTTTCAATTAATCAATACAAAAAGAATTCTTATAATCGTTGCATTTGTCGCCGCATCGACGCTGGCTGTCATGGCGCCGACGGTATCAGCCACCACGCCGGACGACCCAGTTGAACAGGCGCCGACATCTGTCCCCAATGATTGCAACGCGACCGGCGGGAACATAAATCAGGGCAATTGCGGCATCATCCGCTATCTCGTTATGTTTATTAACATTCTGTCCGCCCTAGTGGGGATTGTTGTGGTCGGGTCTATCATTTACGGAGGCATCCAATATTCGATGGCCGGCAGTGATCCGAGCAAAATCGGCGAAGCCAAAAACCGTATCCGTAACGCCTTGATTGCCCTGCTGTTCTTTATATTTGGGTACAGTTTCTTAAACTACTTGGTGCCTGGAGGGGTTTTGTAGCTATGATACACATCCTGAAGCGTTTGAGCCTTGGCATGCTGAGCCTACTGGTGTTTGCTTCTGTCTCGGCGTGGGTATTGCCCGCCGCGCCGGCATCTGCCGCCGTTGCCCCGGGTTGCAACGGGTCGAGTTCATTCTTGGGCCTGCCAACGTGGTACAGGTACCTTGATATCGGCCGAAAGGAAGTTTACGACGACGATAATAATGTTATAGCCGTTGATGAGTGCGCCATCATTGGCCCTTCCGACGGTGACGGGGGCATTGACTGGGGCGCGGCAAGCGGACGAATCGGGTTGGCAGTTATCGAAATTATGCTTCGGCTGGCGGCAATTGTTGCCTTGGGATTTGTTATCTATGGAGGCTTCCGCTACATTACCTCTCAGGGAGAACCGGACAGCGCCAAGTCTGCTCGCCAGACGATAACCAACTCTTTGATCGGCCTCGTTATCAGCTTGGTAGCAACCGGCGCAGTTGCCTTTATTGCTAATCAATTTACGTCATGACACATTATTTGAAACAATTTGCCACCCAGCTCATTACCGAAAGTGAAATAGACGGCGTGCCGAAAGGCGGCTTAAGCGAGAGCCGGGTAACGAACGGCCTAGAGATATTCTTTGGTATTGCCGCCGCCGTAGCGGTATTGATTATTGCCGTTAGCGCCCTTAAGATTGTCATCTCACGGGGTAATTCGCAGGATGTTGCCAAAGCACGTGACGCCATTATCTACGCCGCTGTCGGGCTGGTTATTACAATGTCCGGCTTTGTCATCGTTAGTTTTGTTGTGGAGCGCGTGTAATGAAGCGAGCGTTGCTACTCTTGTCCTTAATGTTGTTGTCTGCCCTAGCTGTCTTGCCGGCGCGGAGCGTAGCGGCCGCGGAGCTTAAGCCCTTTCAAGAGGCTTGCGAACAGGCTCCCGAATCTGAAGTTTGCCAAGCTGGCAATGAGAACCCGGTCTCGGGCTCGGACGGTGTTCTGCTGCGAGTTGTGAACATCCTGTCCTTCGTGGTTGGCGTGGCCGCAGTGCTTATGGTAATGCTTGGCGGTTTTAAGTACATTACCTCCGCCGGGGACGCGAACAGTATCTCTAGTGCTAAGAACACCATCCTCTACGCCATTATCGGCCTTATTGTATTTCTGCTGTCCCAAGGAATAATCGCGTTTGTAATCAGGAGGATTTAAAAGAAGTATGAAACTGTCATTTATAAAGAAACTGTCACTTGCGGTGGCTGGTGCCACTCTGTTGGCCCTGCCTGTATTTACGCCCACCCACGTAGCGGCGGTTGACGAGAGCGCCAAGACTGCCGCCTGCCAAGGCATCGGTGCTGTCGGCGCCGATTGTGACGGAGCCAACTCTGGCTCTTCGGTAGAGAACATCGTAGCCACTGTGGTAAACATCTTATCGTGGATTATCGGTGTAGCCGCGGTCATCATGCTCATTATTGGTGGCTTCCGTTACGTTGTTTCCGGCGGTGACGCGAACAGCGTATCGGGCGCCAAGAACACTATCTTGTACGCACTGGTCGGTCTAGTGGTTGCTGCCCTCGCCCAAGGATTGGTGCAGTTTGTATTGCGCCGGGCGACTACCAGTGAAGCTCCGCCTGCCGAGAGCCGTTTGGTAATTCCCCGTGAGGCCGCCTGAGGCGTATAGGTCAATCGGCCGGTCGATGGTATAAATAGATAAAACGTAAACGGTAAAAGAAGGAAATATAGATTATGCGCAAGAAACTAAAACTGGCTGCCATTACATTCGCGATGGCCTTCGCGCCGATGGCTGCCCTTGCCTTCGCCCCGACGGCGTTGGCCGTTGATGCCACTACCCCTGATATTGCCGGTCAGCTTGACCGTGGCAGTTGTCTGTCGACGACGGCAGAAGGAGCCGCTGACTGCCAGGCCGTGGACGCTGAAGGCAACGTCAACTCCCTCATCGCCGATGTCATCAACATCTTCTCACTCGTCGTTGGTGTTGTCTCAGTCATTATGATCATCATCGGTGGCTTCCGCTACATCACCTCGGGTG
Source organism: uncultured Candidatus Saccharibacteria bacterium (assembly GCA_964420445.1). Lineage (GTDB taxonomy): Bacteria > Patescibacteriota > Saccharimonadia > Saccharimonadales > JACDBH01 > CAYQTN01. The sequence continues at coordinate 958 of CAYQTN010000077.1, read as the reverse complement.
GTGACAGCAGTAACGTCTCGAACGCTAAGAACACTATCCTCTATGCAATCATCGGTCTAGTCATTGTCGCCTTGGCGCAATTCATCGTCCGGTTTGTACTCAGCCGTGTGACCACCGGTACCGAATAAACTAAAAGATCGGAAGGAAATTAATACCGTGCTTAGAACTATCAAGAATAACTTACTCGCCCTTGCCCTGCTCATCGTACCTGCTGCTCCGTTGGCTGTCGTTGGTGTCGCGGTTGCTGCCGATGCGCCTTCTATCCAGGGCAACTTGTGTCAAGGTGCTGAGCTCCAGAGTGGCGTTGGCAACGAAGCTACCTGTGGAACAACTACGGCGGATGCCGGAGGCAACGTCAACTCCCTCATCGCCGATGTCATCAACATCTTCTCACTCGTCGTTGGTGTTGTCTCAGTCATTATGATCATCATCGGTGGCTTCCGCTACATCACCTCGGGTGGTGACAGCAGTAACGTCTCGAACGCTAAGAACACTATCCTCTATGCAATCATCGGTCTAGTCATTGTCGCCTTGGCGCAATTCATCGTCCGGTTTGTACTCAGCCGTGTGACCGGCAGCACCGACTAGCACTCCTTGCCTCCTTGTACTCGATGCCCCAAAAGTGGTATAAGTAAGTACTGAATATAAGTACGTAAACAAGGAAGCATAACAGTGCTTAAAAAAATCAAACAGCTCATTCAATCAACCGCCCTCGTGGCTTTATTCGCCGTGCCTTTGATGGCACCAGTCGGTGTTGCGGGCGCCTCGGGCATCCAAGACGGTCTCTGTACCGGTTCTACGCTCAGTACAACTGACACCGATTGCGCAACGGCTACAAGCGGCGCCGGTGAAGGCGTCAACTCCCTCATCGCCGATGTCATCAACATCTTCTCACTCGTCGTTGGTGTTGTCTCAGTCATTATGATCATCATCGGTGGCTTCCGCTACATCACCTCGG
>CAYQTN010000076.1:0-4177 GCA_964420445.1 uncultured Candidatus Saccharibacteria bacterium | reverse complement strand
TGGACAAAGCGCTACTCATTCGTACGGTCGGACTAGAAATAACCAGCAATTTCGAGAATAATTAAGACTTCGTAACGTCGCTGATAATCTTCAGTAAATCTTTGGGCGATGCCCAGGCCTTCAGAACGTATTTATCCGCACCAAGCGTAAAGGCCTCGTCGATTTCTTTCTGCAAGTCGTAATTACTAAACAGTACAATTTTACTGCGTTTTTTGGGCTGCATTGCTTCGTAGCCTTTCAAGAAACCGATACCGTCCATGTTGGGCATTTTTAAGTCCAGTAGTATGACATCGGGCACAAACTTCTTCAGTCTATCAAGCGCTTCCTGCCCGTCAAAAGCTACTTCTACGGTATGGCCACTTTTTTCTAGTATGGTTTTGTAGGCGCTATTAAGCACTTTTTCGTCTTCAACGACGAGAATTTTCAATTTGCTCATGATTTAAGCTACTTTACCTTTTTATTGCGCTTGACTGCTGTTAATTTTTTTACAGTTTTTTTCGGCAAACGTAGGGTAAACACCGACCCTTTCCCCTTGGCAGAGGCGACGGTGACCTCGCCATTATTGCGCTCGGCAAGCTGACCGGCAAGGTATAGGCCGATACCGCTGCCGGATGTTTGCTTGGTCAACTCGTTCGGTATGCGTGAGAATTGCCTAAACAATTTTGGAAAGTCCTTCTTGTCGATACCAACACCATTGTCCTGAACTGAAAGGGTGCACACTCCCGGCTCCTGCTCAACGGTAATCACGAGCTTGCCGCCCGAAGGCGTGTACTTTACGGCGTTGCTGATAAGATTCTCTATTATCATTCGCACGCTATGAATATCGGCACTGACAATTGGATTTTTAGATTTCTTAACGATGCGCAGTGTGTGTCCGGCTTCCTGGATGTCTGTCTGCATATCACCGACTACTTCTTTAACGACATCCGCCAGATTGAAATCGCGTGGGCTTAAGACGATACGATCGGCGTCAGCCTTGGCTAGATAAAGAAATTCGTTGATGATGCGAAGCTGGCGTTCATTGCTTACATAAGCAAGATTTAAGATCTCTTGCTGTTCGCTTGTCAGTTTGCCCGTAAACCCCTCCAGCACCATCCCGACGTATTGTTTTACGCCAGTGGCAGGGGTTCGTAATTGGTGCGATGCCAGCGACAGTAAGTCGTCTTTGGCACGTTCTAGCTTACGCGATCCGCGTTCGGCCAGTATTTTGGTGCGGCGCTGCAGCAGCAGGTACACGATAGTGGCCACAATAATGGCAAAGACTGTTCCGCCGACAACGACGTTCATCGGCCGAGAGCGCAAAGCTTCCGGGACTACTTCGTTTTGGGCGCCGTGACGTAGCTCCCATGTTCGACCGAAGATATCTATTTTCTCGGTGTACAACCATTCGTAGCTGTCTGGACCGGGATGGTCTCTGTATATCAAATTATCATCGCCATTAGTTACGTCCCTAACTTCAGTATTGAAATTATCATCATCGCCACTAAAGATAATAGGGAACATGTCTATCGAGCGGATAGGGGTGTAGACAAAGCCACGCAAAGCTGTCCGTCGCTCCGCCTCAGTACCCGCTGGGATGCCCGCTTGGTAATGAGGCGCGTACAGTAGCAGAACTGAAGACGTGTTTGATGCATCATCCTGGATTAGCTTGGTAGTCCCACTGAGCACCGTGTCACTTGTGTCGCGAGCGGCTTCCATCGCTTCGCGCCGAACTTGCTGTGAGTACATATTAAAACCTAGCGCCTGAGCGTTCACTTCATTAAACGGCTCAAGATATATTATTGGCGTATATATCTCTCTATCGGTTGTGCTGGGAGTTATGCGGAAATCTCCGAACCCTTCGTTTTGGATACGATTTTCGAATGCATTTTTTTTGGCTTCGGTTACAACTTCGGCATAGCCAATCCCGAGTACGCCAGGATACCGCTTTGACGGTTCGAGCGCTTCGATAAACTGTTTCCACTCACTTCTGGTGACGTTGGTGTCTGTTTTAAAAAAACCTACTCCTGCAGTTAATGCACTGTCGTACAGCTGTAGCTGCCGAGAAATATTAGACTTGATAATAACGGCGCGTTCTTCGACAGCTTCCATTTTTGTAGTCTCGATTGCTCTTATGGCGGTCCGCCAACTAAAGCCTATGAGCACCATCATCATCAAGAAGACGATGAAAGACGGCAAGAAGTGCATCGTGTATATATCACGGCGTCTTAGCCACTTTCGGCGCATTTTGTGCAGATTCATTTCGTCTTAGCATAAACGGCGCAGAAGTTAAAAGACAGTGAAATTCCTTACAAACTGTCGTGAATTATCTATAACAGTGTGAAATATGTGACTGCCCCGCATAGTTGCCAGCTATATGATAGAGGTACCTTTAGAAGGCAACAGACGACGGAGGAAATATGCCTAAGTATGGGCCAAAAGCGTACGAACAACTCGAGAAAATAATGACCGAGTACGAACTTATGGAAAGAAAGCCGGATGAATCCGGTGTTATTGCATTGACGCGGCGAAAGATAGCAAAAGAGTCAGCTGCAAAGACCAAGAAGCGTGTAACTAAAAGCCCAAGTAAGAAGAGCAAAAGTTAGGGCGGCAAAGCGGGTTGCGTCAAAAACACTGCAGCTTCTGTTATCATACAAGCATAAGGGAAACGAACATGAAACGTTCCAGTAAGCATCTGCAGTCACGCCGTCCGATTGAGTACATGTTATATGTATTGCTTCTGTCCGTAATCATCGCGGCAGTTTGGGCGCAATCCGCCTTGCGCAAGGCATTAGAGCAGCCGGTAAAACAGTCGGCAATCTCTAGCGAGCCAAAGCTGGGTAGTAGGGAAGCTCTAGAAGCAGCGGCACAAAAAGATAGTACCGCTGACGAAGCGGCGTTAAAGTCTGTGGACGAAGATTTACTAGATTCAGCGGACGCCGGAATGGCTGCGACTCAAAGCGGCACGGAGGTCTACAATGAGACGAGTTATTAAATCAGTCCTACTAATGTTGGGGGCGGTTGCATTTATCGGACAGCCGGGTTTGGTCCGCTACGTCTCGGCTCAATCTAGCCGTGACATATGCGAGGTAGCCTCGTCTGATTCCGATGGCGCGACCGATCGTTTTAATCAAAAACTTTCTGATATCAACTCGACATTAAATACCGAAACAGAAGAAGTGACAGTAGTACTTAACAGCTCAACTCAGGCCGTGATTTCAGAGCGGCAATCCCGTGACGCTGAGATGGAGCGCGCCATTGAAGCTTATCTAGACAATCAGGACAGCCCAGCAGAACGCGAAAAAGCATCGAGCTACGCCACGGAAGTAATCGAAGCAGTGACTGCCCGCCGATTAGCGTACGACGAAGCCGCAGCAGCCTTCACGGCGTCGGTGCAGGCTCAGAGAAGTGAACGACAGGCTTTTTTACGCAGTGCGGTAACTGATTACCGCACTGCGGTGCTTGATGCACTGGATGCCGCCGATACCGGTTGCCGCCGTTTCCGGCCAGATAAAGACTCGGTTCGTACCCAATTAAACGTTAACTTGCGTCAGGCCAGAGAGACCTTCCAGGCCCAGGTTGGCTCGAGGCAACCTGCCGAAGATATGAAAGAACTCATAGCTATCCGGGATCGAGCTTTCGAGTCGGCACGCGCCGTCTTCGAACAATCTATACTAGACGCCCGCGCCAAGCTTTAGAACCTAGCGTTGCTGGCACTGCGGGCAGAGCCCGGAGATTTCAAGACTATGCTGCTGGTGAACGAAGCCGTTGGTCGTTGCGACCAGATGAATGAGCTCGTCCAGCCCAGCTGGTTCGTCAAAGCTGACAACACGTTGGCAGTTTTGACACGTCAGGTGATGATGGTGCGGCGTGTAATCATCGCTTAACTCTAACTTGTACTTGAAGCCGTGCTGAATACGCTTTACGACGCCAAGCTGTTCATACAGCTTAACGGTGCGGTAAATGCTGGCGCGATCGATGACAACACCGATTTCCTTCACTAATTCGTTCATTGTCTTCGGTTTCGGTGACTGCAGAGCACCAAAAACAGTTAGTCTTGGCTTTGTAAGGCTGTAGCCGGATTCTTTCAACGTTGCCTGTAAGGTCTCGAGCATAGTAGCAATATTGTAGCAAATTGCGACAGATTTGCAAAAATAGTTCGCCCTGCGCTATAGTTGCCTTAGATAAAATAATGAGA
>CAYQTN010000075.1:3958-4232 GCA_964420445.1 uncultured Candidatus Saccharibacteria bacterium | reverse complement strand
TTCCCGGCGATAGCACGCAGGTTATGTATGTCTGGTTCGAGGCGCTCATGAACTACATCACCGTACTGGGTTACCCAGAACATGACGATATGAAAAAGTTTTGGCCAGCCGATTATCAGGTTATTGGCAAAGATATCCTGCGTTTTCACGCCGCCATCTGGCCGGGCATGCTTCTTGCACTCGGTTTGCCCACCCAAAAGACACTCTACGTGCACGGTTTTGTGACGCTCAACGGACAAAAAATGAGCAAATCAACCGGTAACGTTGTAGACCC
>CAYQTN010000075.1:0-3948 GCA_964420445.1 uncultured Candidatus Saccharibacteria bacterium | reverse complement strand
AACGAGCTCGGCAATGAGCTTGGCAATGCCGTCCAACGCACGGTGGTAATGATAGACAAGTACCAAAAGGGCCTAATTGGCGCGACGCCGCCCGCCGAGCACGATTCTGCCGCCTATCACGAAGCCGTCCGCGACTGCCGGTTCGACCGAGCGCTGGACGAAGTCTGGGAGCAGGTCCGCGGGCTAAACCAGTACATCGAAGAACAAAAACCATGGCAAATTGCCAAGCAGAACGAAACCGAACATTTGGCAGAAATACTGACCTATATGGTCGGCTGTTTGCTCGAGATTGCCGAGCTGTTGGCGCCGTTCTTGCCGGACACCGCTCAAGCCATCAAGAATATCTTTGCTGACGGAGTAGTACACAAACCTTCGACCGTATTGTTCCCCAAAATAGAGAACTTCTCCCTTAAAGACGACTAATTTTTGTGATATACGTCACAAAAAGCGCTACAATGGCAGTGACATGGAGTACGTAGACACGCACTGTCATATCCAGTTTGGGGATTATCCGCTCGAACCCGAGGCGGTGCTGGACAATGCCCGCTCGTCAGGTGTAAAGCGCATGATTGCGGTCGGCTGCACGTTGCCTGACAGCCAGGCTGCCATACCATTCGCCGAAGCTCACGAAGGTGTTTTTGCCAGTGTCGGCCTGCACCCGCACGAGGGCGTACGCTACGTACACGACCACCATGCTCTGCAACAATTCCATGATTTATTGGTTAATCACGCCGCAAACGGCCGGCCTGAGGGCACCCGCAAAGTGGTAGCCATCGGTGAGACAGGACTAGATTATTACTACGAGCACTCGCCAAAAGACGACCAAAAGAAACTGCTGAGATTCCAGCTGGATTTGGCGGTAGAATTCAATCTGCCGGTAATTTTTCATATTCGGGACGCCTTTGACGATTTTTGGCCCATCCTCGACTCGTACAAGGGTGTAAGGGGCGTAATACACAGTTTTACGTCTGACAGAGCCGATTTGGAACAAATTCTGTCACGTGGCCTCTCCGTCGGTCTGAACGGCATCATGACATTCACCAAACGCACCGAACAACTCGAGGCCGCCAAGGCAGTCCCATTGGATCGATTGGTGCTCGAAACAGATGCGCCGTACTTGACCCCAGCCCCATTTCGTGGTACAATCTGCGAGCCGAAACATGTGGTGGATGTCGCAGCGTTTTTGGCAGATATCAGGGGTGAAAACCCTCATGATCTGGCAAAAGCGACGACGGATAATGCCGTTCGGCTTTTTGGACTCGTATGAACAATATCTATAGCAACCCCCAGCAACATAGCCCTGAGCGCCCGGTCATTGGACCGGTGCAGCGCCGTCTTTCCGTGACAGATGCCGCCGAGCTCAATATCGACCGCGCGTTCCAGAATCACCTGCAAGATCCCGACCGCCGCTCGTTCCAGCCCCTGTCGCAAGCCGGCAAGGCTGTAGCAGAGGCGGCTTTGGCACAAACACCGAAAATCCGTCCGGTAGAAGTTACCCGTACCATCTTGGACGGACCCGATTATCCTGTATTTAAAACCCCCGCCGACCAAGCGGTCGCATTCATGCACCTCGACGGCTTACAGCCGGCCGAGCAGCAAGAACTAAACCATGCGGCACAGCCAACTGATCAAATGGAACGCCTGCGTGAAGCTCGCCGGCTCATAAATGAGGTAACAGATGAGCATTATCCGAAAGCTGCTTAATACCGCCGCAGCTCAGCGACACGATGAGCGAGAAGCCGAGCTCTATCGAAGCCTGATACGCCGAGAGGCCCGTTTGGGCGGCGAAATCTTCGGTACGGTGCCCATGGGCGGCCGCCGCGAATTCTTCTGTCTCGATGAGCATACCTGGATATGGCACGAAGAGTGGGTTGATGCCGCCGGCCGCCGGCAAATTCGCACCACTCGCTACGACATCCGTCCGACCGGTATCTTGAAGGCCCAGAATGGCCAAGGCTATCAGCGGGTTACTTACTCAGAGGCCGAACGATTGCGTAGCGCTGTGCGTACCTACAACCAACGCATCAGAAGCGAACTCTACGCCGCCTACGTGTAGCCTTGGCAGAAACAGGCTAGAATACGACAGTATATGACCACGCACTACTTTGATTTTGCCGCTGCCACGCCGTTAGACGAAACGGTGATTGCAGCAATGCAGCCGTATCATTCGGAACGGTTTTATAATCCGTCAGCGCTGTACATAGCGGCGCAGGATGCTAAACAGGCGCTCGAGTCTGCTCGCAAGATGGTAGCTGGCGTTTTAGGCGCTAAGCCGGCAGAAATCATTTTTACGGCCGGCGGTACCGAATCCGACAACCTTGCTATTCAGGGTGTTATGCGCTCGTTTCCTGATGCGAACTGTGTCGTCAGTACCCTCGAGCACGATGCCGTGCTGGCTCCTGCAGGATTATTTGAGCACAAACGAGCCGCTGTCTCGCCGAACGGCCGAATCGACCTAGATAACTTGCATTCACAGATAGACGAACAAACCGTGCTGATAAGCGTTATGTACGCCAACAACGAAATCGGCACCGTCCAGCCGATTGCAAAAATCGCCTCAATAGTAGCCACTATTCGTAAAGAACGGGCGGCATCCGGCAATGATTTGCCGCTGTATTTGCACACCGACGCCTGCCAGGCGGCCAACTATCTCAGCCTGCTTGTTGGTACGCTTGGCATTGACCTTATGACCCTGAACGGCGGCAAAATCTACGGTCCGAAGCAATCGGGTGTGCTCTATGTCCGGACCGGCACCAAGCTGCAGCCGCTCATTCTAGGCGGTGGTCAAGAACGCGGCTACCGCAGCGGTACCGAAAACGTCGCTGGCAGTGTTGGCTTTGCTCAGGCGCTTTCTATCGCCCAAGACATGCGTGCAGACGAATCGGCCCGCCTAAAGCCATTGCAGGCCGATTTTATCAATAAACTGCAAGTAGCTGCGCCGCAGGCTATCGTCAACGGCGCGCTAGATTACCGCCTACCGAACAACGTGCACATCACCTTGCCGGGCAGTGACAACGAGCGTGTCATGATGGAGCTGGATGAACAAGGCTTTCTGGTTGCCACCGGTTCAGCTTGTAGCGCGTCTTCAGATGAGCCCTCGCATGTTTTAAAGGCCATCGGCCTAAGCGACGAAGCCGCCCGTTCGAGCCTAAGAATAAGCTTTGGCCGCCAAACTACCACCGAAGGGCTGAACGGCCTTGTTCGGGCACTGACAACCAGTGCCACCAAAGCACAACTTTATTAACAGGGGTACGCCCCAGTTGCATAAGGGTCGCAAAAGGCGTACTATAGCCATAAGCATGTCAAACACAAAAATGCGACCGCTTTCAAGCCTGCTTACGTTCAAACGTTGTGCCGCCATTTTGGCGTTGGTAGCTATCATCGCCGTCCGTCTAACTGGATCCCTGTATGCCCAGACCGTTACTCAAGGCTACGGCACCGATGAGACACTGCAGCGCGGCATGATTGTCGGTCTCAAAGAAGACGACGCTTCTAAGGTTGAGCCCCTCAATGTCGACCAGCTGGATCGTATTCTCGGCATAGTGGTAAACGCCAATGATTCCCCGATTACTATCTCCGGCGAGCAAGAGCAGGTCTTCGTAGCGACGGTGGGCCGTTATGACGTACTTGTCAGCGACCAAGAGGGCGTTATCGGCCCCGGCGAGTACATCACGTTGTCTTCTCTCAGCGGCATTGGTATGCGCGCTACTTTCGAACAGAGTGAAATTGTCGGCCGGGCACTAGCCGGCTTTAATGGCAAAGACGGTATCGTTGGCCAAAGCTCGCTAACAGACAACCAGGGCAATACGCGTACTGTTAATATTGGCCGAGTCCAAGTTGATATCGCCGTTAGCAAAAACCCGCTTGCAAAAAGTGCCGCCGTGACACCGGAGTGGCTTGGCAAGGTTGGTCAGGCGATTGCTGGCAAAAGTCTTAGCCCGGCTCGTA
>CAYQTN010000074.1:1698-4248 GCA_964420445.1 uncultured Candidatus Saccharibacteria bacterium | reverse complement strand
GTTGCGACGCGCCTGCGGGTCTAGGCCGGTTGTTGGTTCGTCCATAAAAAAGACCTTGGGACTATGCACTAGGGCGGCAGCTATGCTAAAGCGTTGGCGTTGGCCGCCAGAGAGCTGTTCGACGTAGCTACCAGCCTTGTCCAGCAGATTAACTTCATTTAAAAACGTTTGGGTGTCAACCCGCTCGCCATATGCAGCGGCAAACAGTTCGAGTAGCTCGCTGAGCTTGGTCTTGTCTTGGAATGCCGGCGATTGCGGTTGTACGCCAATAATCTTGCGGATGCCGCTTGGATCCTTCGCAACATCGATGCCGTCGAGCACGGCTGTGCCACCGTCTATCGGCCGTGCTGCTTCTATCATCTCCAGCGTCGTGGTCTTGCCGGCTCCATTGGGCCCCAAGATACCGAAGATTTCGCCCTTGCGGACCTCGAAGCTGATGTCGTTTACGACGGTCTTGTCGCCGTAGCGCTTGGTCAAGTTATTAACCCGCAGTATGACCGGTGCGGTTTTTGCCTTGTTACTCATCTGAGAGAAGTATAAATGAATCGTGCATTGACCGCCAAATGAAAAGCACCCCTGTGAGGGGGTGCTCATATCGAACAGTAAGAACCTTAGACCTTACGCTTGACGGTCAAGAAACCGTTGCGTGGGTTCTCGTTGACTTCCATGCCGCTTGGCAAATCAGTACCTTCTGGGCGCTGGTCTTTGCTGAAGTAGTAAATGGTCTGCTCTTTGCCGCCACGAAGTACTACGGCCTTTGAGTTCAAGTAGTATGTGACACCCTTAGAATTTGTGTGCTTGTATGCCATTGTCGTATTGACTCCCTCTCTTAGCATTACTGATGGTACCCCTAACATACGCTGGTGCGATTTTGTTTGTCAATAGTTTCGCTAACACCTTACATCAGATAAGCGTCAATTAACAGGGGTGATAAGAGTAATTATGAACAGGCGACAGTTGCAAGAAGGTATACATCAAGCAAAAGCATATTGCCGAAGCGCAAGCATATGCGCTACTATTAGACTCGTAGTAATTAAAATAAAGGTGGAAGAGAGTTTATGGAATTTTCACACCGTGGCGGTCAGCCTGCCGCACCAGCTGGAGCACCAGCCCAGCACCCGACACACACATCGAACAAAAAAATGAGGGGACGCGGCATGCGTATCATCTCCTCTGTATTATTAGTATCAATCGCTCTGTTGATTGCAGCCCTGGCAGTTTTTGTTGCCACCGGTGGTGGCAAGAGCGAGAGCGGCTATATCAAGGACGATAAGTTCCAAGCCGTCTTCTTGAATGGTGGCCAAGTCTACTTTGGTAAGATTCGTGCCATGAACACCGAGTTCATCACCATGGACAACATCTACTACCTTCGTGTAAACGAGCAAGTCCAGCCAAGCGACAGCGAGCAAAACCAGGCAGCCAGCCAGCAGGACATCAGCCTTGCTAAGCTCGGCTGTGAACTCCACGGCCCTGAAGACGAAATGGTCATCAACCGTAGCCAAGTTACCTTCTGGGAGAATTTGAAGGACGAGGGTCAGGTTGCCAAGGCAATCAACGACTTCGTTAAGCAGAACCCTGAAGGCCAGAAGTGTGCCGAACCAGGCAACAGCTAAGAGTTCTTGTAAAGATACAAAAACACCCCGCTACAAAACGGGGTGTTTTTCTTCGCCAGGGTTATATACTAGGAAGTAATTATGCATAAGCGAGAACTGAATCATCATTGGCGGCGTCTGCGTGCCCTGCCGGCTATCGTATTCGTACTTGCGGGTATAGCGCTGTCTTTGGTATCGGTTTATGCACTGCGCGCCAATAATCAGCGAATGCTAGAACTTCGAACAGCTGTGTTCGTAGCAGACGAGCAGAACGGCGATGTCGAAACGGCGCTACGCGAACTCCGAACCTATGTGTATGCCCACATGAATACGGACCTGGCGGCCAGCGACAACGCCATCCGGCCACCTATTCAGCTCAAATACACATACGAGCGGCTGGTAGCAGCCGAGAAAGCTCGTGTCGCGCAACTGAACGAACAAATGAACACCCAAGCTCAAGCCGTCTGCGAACAACGCATTCGCTCCGGCGAATCACCCCGCATCCGGGTGGCATGTATCCAAGACTACTTAAGTACATATGGTACCGTCGAGCAAGATATACCCGAAGACCTCTATAAGTTTGACTTCGCTTCGCCTACCTGGTCACCCGACTTAGCCGGATGGAGTATGGTTGCCGCCGGGTTCTGCTTTGTGCTGGCCATCTTCAGCATCGGTTTGGAGCGGCTTGTCGGCCGAAGCCTTCACCGCCACGCCTGAACCCCGTTGGCGCCTGCTATACTAAACCTATATGCACATCTATTTCTCTGGTATCGGCGGTACCGGTATCGGTCCGCTCGCCCTGATTGCAAAACAAGCAGGCTTTATCGTCAGCGGTTCCGACAAACAGGACAGTCAATACATCCACTACTTACGGAAAAAGGGCATACAAGATATCCACATCGGCCAAACGCGTGAAACACTTGAGGGAATACATAAACAAAAGCCCATCGACTGGTTT
>CAYQTN010000074.1:0-1688 GCA_964420445.1 uncultured Candidatus Saccharibacteria bacterium | reverse complement strand
TTACTCATCCGCAATAGAGAAAGAAAACGCCCAGCACCCGGAATTACAGTTTGTGACCGAAAACAACATCAAGCACAGTAAGCGAGATGTACTGCTGAACCACATTATCAAGGACAAGCAGCTAAAGCTTGTGGCGGTCGCAGGCACGCACGGCAAAACTACTACCACCGCCATGCTGATCTATTTAATGAAGGCCCTTGCCCAACCAATCAGTTACTCGGTGGGAGCAAAGATTCCCTTCGGCGACATGGGCCAATACGACCCAAAGAGCGACTACTTTGTCTTGGAAGCGGACGAATTTGACCGTAATTTCTTGAGTTTCAGCCCGTACATGTCACTTATCAGCGGCGTCGCCTATGACCATCACGAGATATACCCTTCGGAAGAGAGTTATCGACAGGCATTCCGTGATTACATAGGCAAAAGTGCCTGGAAGATTATGTGGCAAAACGACTTTGTGCGCTTAGGATTAGAAGCAGACGCCACATTTGTCGTACTTGAAGATAATTCACCGGAAGTTCAGAAACTGACGCTCGACGGCGCGGTAAACCGCCAGAACGCCTGGCTGGTTATTGCCGCAGTTAGCCAGATAACGAAAACACCGGTTGAGAAACTTATCCCGCTCATGAACAAATTCCCTGGCGTTTCAAGGCGTATGGAGCCAATTAAAAAGCATCTCTACAGCGATTACGCGCATACTCCGGAGAAAATTCAGGGAGCGGTCCAGATAGGACTGGAAGTAGCCAGTAAAATGGGGCGGCAACTCGTTGTTGTCTATGAACCGCTAACGAACCGTCGCATGCACTACACCGCGGCCGCTCACCGAGACATCTTTAATGGCGCCGCTAAGCTGTATTGGGTGCCGAGCTATCTGGCGCGGGAAGATCCAAGCCAGGCAGTCTTGACTCCCGAACAACTGATAACGAACCTGAACCCGGACATGCAAGCCAAAGCCGAATCGGCTCAGTTGGATAATCAGCTCAAGCAGAACATCAAGCATTGGCGTAAAAACGGCGGCTTGGTGCTATGTCTAAGCGGTGGCGGTGGCGGCTCATTAGACGAATGGCTACGAAAGGAGTTTTCGGGATGGTTCTAAAGCTCATACAGGCAAATATCTGGGGCGGACGCCTGAGTAATCAACTAGCGGATGTACTCGAAGCAGAACAGGCCGATATTCTCAACTTGCAGGAGGCCGTGAGTACTACCGGCGACGCGCTTATCTTCGCGACTGTCGAGGATTTTAAGAAGCGCATCAACTACGACCATGTCTTTTTCTCGGCGATGTTCGATTTTAATCTCATGCAAAAACAAGCCAGCTTTGGCAACGCTATTTTAAGCCGTTACGAGTTTAAAAAAACCGAGACTGTGTTCACTCGTTTGCAGCACAAAACGAACTTCGATTTCGACCTGGACGATTACAACATCCGCAATTTCCAGCATGGCATTATTGATACCGGCGAAGCGCAAATTCATGTCTTGAACCATCATGGTCATCATGTACACCAGCACAAAAACGGCGATGAAGAAACCATGCGCCAATGTGGCATTATCGCCGATTACATTAGTAAATTACACGGACCTGTTATTTTAACCGGTGATTTCAACCTTGCTCCGCACAGTGAATCACTGGAACAAATTAACCGCCAGCTGCGCAATCTTTCTATCGAGTACGACTTAAAAACAACCCG
>CAYQTN010000073.1:2959-4379 GCA_964420445.1 uncultured Candidatus Saccharibacteria bacterium | reverse complement strand
AACATAAGTCCGAGTGAAGTGTATAGCTGGGCATGCATGTTTCTTGCTGAAAGCACTGAACCTTTGGCTACGTATCCTTTGTGTACGAGCATGCTATGAACATCCTGCTCGTAGCTAGAACGTGCCCCAAGTGTGGCGCTAAAGAAATTTGATATATCTTTCCAGGCGATGTTTTGATGCTTCTGGCTACTAATCCAAGAGAATACAGCCTTTTCGGCGTCATCAAGTTGCTGCAAGTCCTTGTCTTTTGTGTCGTGCTTAGCCTGAAACAAAGGATTGTGGGGCTTATTGGGAACGATACGCACCAAACCTTTACCGGCAAGTGTCAAAATCGTAGCCAACAGTTCGTTATCGCCAAAATCTTTATCATAGAGATACCCAAGCTCAGCCGGTGACAATAAATGGGGGGCTTCATACTCGGCGATTACCGTACCTCGCTTATAACTTAGACGATCCAAGGCCCTGTACAGCAGCCCCGCAAAGACTGCGAGCACAAACGCCGCAGGTATAATCAATAGCAGTATTGCGAATATAATGTTTGACACTTACGTTCAAGTGTAACTTCATGACTGTGTGCTGACAATACGCTACTAGCTTGCGTGTGAAAAAGGGACGGTATCTCTACCGTCCCTACAACGAAGGCTATGCCTTTTTGGACATGGTTACATCTTGATTTCGGCGTCGCAACCGGCTGGGAGCGAGAGATTCATCAGTGAATCAATCGTCTTGGGGGTCGGCTCAAACACGTCGATAAGACGCTTGTGTACGCGCATTTCGAACTGCTCACGGCCCTTCTTAAAGACATGTGGGCTCTTGACCACCGTAAAGGTGCTCTTGCGCGTTGGCAGTGGAATCGGGCCGGCAATGGTCGCACCGGTACGAAGCGCTGTGTCCACAATCTGCTTAGCAGACTGGTCGATTACTTTATGATCATATGCCTTTAGGCGAATACGAATGCGCTGCTTGCCTGCAGGCGCTGGTGCGGCTGCTTTTGCAGCTGGTTTCTTGGCTTCTGCCATTTTGAATGCTCCTTGTACCGTAACCTACCTCGGAGTGATGAGTGACCGGATAGTTCTCGATACGATTAATTTGATGTGATTATCTTACAACAAATGTCAATTAACTTCAAGCTCATAAGCTTAGGGCATGTTCATGACGCGAGGGTATTATGTCTAATTTCGACAAGGTCGAGTAGCTCGGACATTTTCAGGCGTGCAGCGCACTGCTCGTTTTGAGAGCTACTGAGAGGTTCACGCGTAGAGCTGATTTGCATTTTCTTCTGAGGACGGCGCAAATAGACGTAGTCCGTCTACTTCTATTTGTGAATCCGGAAGAAAAAATGCAAATCAGACTACGAACAAACAAAAAGACCCGGCTAGGCCGGGACTCTTTGTTTGAGACGTGAATGTCTCAGTTTTAT
>CAYQTN010000073.1:0-2949 GCA_964420445.1 uncultured Candidatus Saccharibacteria bacterium | reverse complement strand
CAAAAAGCCCGAGGATCTACCCGGGCTTTTTGTTTGAGGTGTGTATTCCTCAGAAGTTACTTGTTGATTTTGGTTACAACACCAGCACCAACAGTACGGCCACCTTCGCGGATAGCGAAGCGCAGACCCTGCTCCATAGCAATCGGAGCAAGCAGTTTTACCTTAAAGGTGATGGTATCACCAGGCATAACCATTTCTTTGTCTGCAGGAAGCTCAACTTCACCAGTTACGTCCGTAGTACGGATGTAGAACTGGGGCTTGTAGCCCTTGAAGAATGGCGTGTGACGGCCACCTTCTTCTTTGGTGAGGATGTAGACTTCAGCGTCAAATTCGGTATGAGGGGTAATGGAACCTGTCTTACAGAGAACCTGACCGCGCTCAATGTCATCTCGCTCGATACCACGGAGCAAGATACCTACGTTGTCACCAGCCTGACCTTGGTCGAGGTTCTTTTTGAACATCTCAACGCCGGTTACGACTGATTTAGTAGTGGCACGGATACCAACAATTTCAACTTCTTCGTTAATCTTGACGATACCTTGCTCAATACGGCCGGTAGCAACAGTGCCACGACCCTTGATTGAGAAGACGTCTTCGATTGGCATCAGGAATGGCTTGTCGAGTTCGCGCTTTGGCTCTTCAACGTAGTCGTCCATAGCCTTGACCAGCTCCATGATAGCGTCTTCGTCGGCGGCTGAGCCTTCGAGAGCCTTGGTAGCTGAGCCCTTGATGATAGGGGCGTTTTCGTCAAAGTCGTTTTTTGCGAGTAGTTCGCGAATGTCCATCTCGACGAGTTCGACGAGGTCTGGATCAGCGAGGTCCATCTTGTTCATGAAAACAAGAATCTTTGGCACACCGACCTGCTTGGCAAGCAATACGTGCTCGCGGGTCTGTGGCATAGGGCCGTCAGCTGCAGATACAACCAAGATAGCACCGTCAACCTGAGCGGCACCGGTAATCATGTTCTTGACGTAGTCGGCGTGACCAGGCATGTCAACGTGCGCGTAGTGGCGCTTTTCTGACTCGTATTCCTGGTGAGAGGTAGCGATGGTTATACCGCGGGCCTTCTCTTCAGGAGCGTTGTCAATTTCGTCGTAGTTAATAGGCTTGTTTACGTCGCTTGGAAGCTTCTTCGCAAGTACGTGGGTGATTGCTGCCGTCAAAGTGGTCTTACCGTGGTCGACGTGACCCATGGTACCTACGTTGACGTGCGGCTTGCTTCTGTCAAAATCTGCCATTTGTAGTTATGACTCCTTATTAGTTTGTTGTTATCCGCGGTCCATATTGCTTCAGCACAAGCATAGCAAAGCCCTCACGCGAGTTACCTTTAAAATATAGCAACTCAAACGGGGTTTGTAAAGTGTTAGCCTGCTTATTTGCTGCGCTTGCTGGCAATCGCTTCGGCAACGTTGCCAGGGACTTCCGCGTAGTGATCGAGCTCCATGCTTGAGCTGGCGCGACCCTTGGTGGCAGAACGGAGGTTGGTAGTATAGCCAAACATTTCACCCAAGGGGACAAATGCGGTGATTTCTTTAATGCCGGCTTGGAGGTCTTCCATAGATTCAATGCGTCCGCGCTTCGAGTTCAAATCGCCAATCACGTCACCCATAAATTCTTCCGGTGTGACAACAACGACTTTCATGACAGGCTCAAGCAGCACAGGGCCGGCTTTCTTCATGGCTTCCTGGAAGCCCATAGAACCGGCAATCTTAAAGGCCATTTCAGAGGAGTCAACTTCGTGGTAGCTACCGTCATAGAGTTCAACCATGACGTCGACTACCGGATAACCGGCAACAACACCGGTGCTCATGGCTTCGGTGACACCGGCTTCAACAGGCTTGATGTATTCACCGGGAACAACACCACCCTTGATGGAGTTAACAAATTCAAAGCCCTTGCCTTGTTCGTTCGGGCTCACGCGTAGCCAGACGTCACCGTACTGACCACGTCCACCAGATTGGCGAATAAACTTACCCTGAGCTTCAACGCCGCTCTTACGGATAGTTTCTCGGTAAGCAACCTGTGGCGCACCAATGTTGGCCTCAACATCGAATTCGCGCTTCATGCGGTCGACGATGATTTCTAGGTGGAGCTCGCCCATACCGCTAATAACGGTCTGGCCGGTCTCGTCATCAACCTTAATACGGAAGGTCGGGTCTTCTTCTGCCAGGCGCTGCATAGCGATAGACATCTTCTCTTGGTCGGCTTTGGTCTTTGGCTCGATGGCAATCGATACCGGAGGTTCTGGGAAGGTAATGCTTTCCAGAACGATTGGATTGCTTGGATCGCTCAAGGTGTGGCCGGTAGTGGTGGCTTTCAGGCCAACAATGGCGGCAATATCACCTGCGCCCACTTCGGTTACGTCTGTGCGCTTATCGGCTTGCAAACGAACAATACGGCCAACGCGTTCTTTTTCGCCGTTCGAGCTGTTTAAGACGTATGAGCCGGCGGTTACTTTACCAGAGTACACGCGGAAGTAAGCCAACTTACCAACAAATGGGTCGGTAGTAATTTTAAACGCCAACGATGCAAATGGTTCGCTCTCGGTTGGATTGCGCTCAATTTGATCACCGGTTTTCGGATGCGTACCCCAAGTCGAGCCCTTGTCGAGCGGGCTTGGCAGGTAGTCATTAACCATATCCAGGACTTTTTCAACAATCACACCACGGCCGTCACCACCGGTGACAGCGTAGAACTTACCGGTTAATACGGCGCTACGGATAGCTTGCTTGACTTCGTCCACAGACAAACCGTCTTCGCCAACTTCGAAGTACTTCTCTAGCATGGCTTCGTCTTCGGCAACCGCGTTTTCAATGAGTAGCGAGCGGTACTTTTTGACCTGATCCATCATGTCGGCAGGAATATCGCCTTCGATAAGCTGCTTGTCGTGGAACTCGGTGTAGGTGTAAGCCTTCATTTCAACCAGGTCAACAACGCCGTTGATGGCTT
>CAYQTN010000072.1:0-4407 GCA_964420445.1 uncultured Candidatus Saccharibacteria bacterium | reverse complement strand
CCAGGGCTAATTCGGCCATATCTACCGCACCCTCGTGATGTTCTATCATCATGCTCAAAAATGCTTCGTCAAACGAGTCACCGGTTTTCGTTCGGAGCTCGGCAGACATTTCACCCATCCCCATTTCATCATCGTGCATAGAATTCATGCCCATCATACCCATCATGCCGTGGTTATCATTGTTAACCGCCAGCACGGCTGTTAATCCCATAAGTAAGGCCCCGGCCAGCAGCCCGATAATCAAGTACAATGTTGATTCCTTTTTCATACCTAACCCCCTTTATTTACTACGACGATTATTAAGTTCATACATCTGCATTAGTTCCTCTAAAGCCTCCTGCTGTTCCTTCTCAGACCCAGATGCAAGCTTATGAGGAATATGCGTCTTGATGTGATTTTCTACCAAGAGCTTGTTTAGTGAGCTCAGCGATTTTTGAATCGCTAAACTTTGGGTGAGAATATCCATACAATATTCTTCTTGGTCAATCATCTTCTCAAGCGCCCGTAGTTGGCCTTGGATAATTTTGCTGCGATGAAGCGCGCGTGATTTAATCTCTGCTATCATACCCCTGAATATATACCCCCGGGGGGTATTAGTCAATAGGGAATTTAAAGTAGTGTGCTCCAGTAATACCAGAACTCTTTGAAGAGTATCAAAAAGATAATCATATACCACACCAGCAAGATATTGCCGCTGTTGCGGGCAAAGAACATCCCTGCCGGTTTGAGCGATTTCGGCAGCGGTAAGTTGCCCGCTCGGATATTAAAAGCTGTCAAAAAGACAAATAGCGGGATGGTAACCATCCAGACCGCAAAGCACCAAACGCAGATGGCACTAATACGGTAGACGCTTTGGAAGAACAGATAATGCATAAAAATAACGCCTAAGATAGCGGCGGCTTGGGCAGCCTGCCAAATCCAGCGTTTCAGTTGCGCGCCCGCCGCCAGCATAAAGCCGAAGGTTATAAGTGCCGTAAAGGCTACCAGGCCATAGATGGTGTTGGGCATACCGAACAAATCAGCTTGTTCGGTCTTCATAACAGAGCCGCAGCTTAAAATTGGGTTTATGTTGCACGGCGGATCATACGACGGGTTCTGCAACACGTGCAGTTTGTCGTACGTCAGCACAAACGAAGCAATAAAACCAACTAGTCCTGCCACGATAAGTACATACGGAAGCGTACCGTATAGCTTACTTTTGGGCAGGACCAGTCGCATTCTAAAACTCCTTATCTCTCAGTAAAAACGGCTACTACCGCAACTTGCGAACCAAGTACACGGCTACTACTGCACAGGTGGCAGACAGTACGAATAGTGTCATCGAGGCATATGCGGCTATTTTGCCGATAGTGCCGAAGGCGTAGCCTGTCCCTAGCAAGATACCACGAAGTGTTTCGCCCATAAAGACTGACATACGCAGTTCTTCTAGTTCAGCGTCGTCAGGATTTTGGCGCGAGAGCGTGCTTACCTCGGCGTAAGTCTTACCATCTGATGAGTCAGCAATGTGCCGGGCAATATAGCCGTTGGCATAGGCCTTGGCTTCTTCAGGCGTGTCCACCAGCTCGCCGGCAAACTTCTGCAAATCCGGGTATTTCTCTGGGTTCAATGCCGGTGATCCGGCTGGGGGGAAATAAATCTTTTGGGCTGCTAGCTCTGTCTTGACCATATTGTTCGCGAACGACGCGCCCCACCAAGCCAGGCCACCCAGTACCAAGAAGGCGACTGCGCCTAGGCTGGCAAGGATAAAGAATACCTTACTTACCGCTTTGTCTTGCGTTTTAGTTTGTTTTGCCATAGTTAATCTGTCCTTTTGTTGTTAATTAATTTTGGTATAAGCATAACACTTTTGAAAAAAAGTTACCTGTGACCTGGGTCACAGCTAACGGAGTAGAAATAGCGCTCAATATATGTAGAGCCCCGCCTACGAGCGGGGTTCTATTTTTTCGTTGATTGAGTCTATGGGCTCATCTGTACCAGGTGATACAGATAGGGGCTGCTGTGCGGCACTGGTTGTCGGTACTCTCTTTGCTCGTTTACGTACAACTAAAACGGTAGCAATGGTCGCTAGCAGTAACGCCGGGATACCAAGTAGTAGCAATACGTTAGGGCTATCCTTTTCTTCAGGAAGTGGTTCGCTTGCTAGGGTCGGTTCAAAGAAATCGACACTTGTTGTTTCATTACTGCCAGCAGTTGTAGCTGCTAGTGTTGCAGTGTGTTTTTTGGTAACATCAATTTCTTCGTTAAAAACAATTTCATATTCGCGGGTTGTCCCCGGCAGTATGCCACCTGCGTTTTCGGTATCAATTGTTTGTATTACCATCCCATCAGCGTCTCGTATCGTCAGTGTGAGTTCAGGGATAGTGTAGCCCGTGCCGGTGTTTTTAATAAACGCTTTAAATGTGTACGTGCTTGCAATGTTTTCGCCTGCTAGAGTCTCTTTATGTCTCAGGTCATCTATGGCAATTGTCTCGGTGATTGTACCAACATTCACAAATACAAGGCTCGCGTTTGAGGTAGTAAGCTCAGTAGACGTATCCCGAAACATCACCATACCGTAGTATGTTCCTGCCGTTGTGTTTTCAGGCACTCGCACTATAAGCCTGTAGTTCTTGGTTGCTCCGCTAGCCACCGAGACAGAGCTCAGGCCGCTCATCCACGAGCTTATGCCCGGCGGGAAGTTTGCGTCATCAACTATCTTTGGCACGCCCGATGTGCCGTCGCTCGTAAAGTTGGCGAAGTTTACGCCGTATGTTTGATTTGCGGCATCGTTGTTCGTAATAGCAAACTCGGTCGTCAGAGTTTCGCCAGCACTTGCACTCAGCGTAGTCGACGGTGGTGATGAGCGGATAGACTGCGCATTCACGCCTAGTGGCATAGTGTTAAGTACGGTTAGTAATAAAAGCGCGGCCAAACCAGACAATCTCCGCCATGTGTTCATGGCTTTATGGTATCACGCTTACAATTTGGGACTTTATGCGAGCAAGAAGATTAGTGTCGCTTTTCGGCCTTTTGGCCTCGTCAGCATGACCTAAACAGTCATGGAAGCGAGAATGACAAGTAGACAATAGTTTAGAGGGGGCGGGGCGCGAGAGCCTTAAACGCCTGGGTATACCCCAAACTACTCTCTACCTGCCACTCCCGCAGTTGATTCAGTTGCCTGTCAGCACCATGATCCAGATAAACAGGACCAACACGCACGCAGCGCCAACACTGATTCTGACCCACAGAAGCGGATTTTCATCAGCACCGAGCTGCTTGCGAGTGCGGCGGTACTCCTTGAGGGAGTGCCGTGTGTTGTATAGCGGGTGCGCCGGCTGTTGCCGGGCGGTGAACTTGAAGAACATCATGATGTTCCTGTCTGCTCAGGCGACGCCGATGATGGCGCTGTTCGCGAGCATGACGCCGTCCGGCTTGGTCATCTCGTAGCGGCAGATTGCACGGATGGCTGATGCCACCCATTCTGCGATCATCTCATCGAAGACCGCCTGCACGCCACTGAACGCCACAACGATACCGCCGGGCATGACCGTGCTGCCACCCCACTTGGTGTCACCGATCTCATAGAGATGCGGGCACTGCTGTTGGATGACACTGCTCGGCATACCGGTACGAGCCGAAAGGAGCGCCTTCTTGCTGGCAATCTCAACGTATTTCTGATCCTGGTCAGGGTCAATCTGAGCAGTGAAGACCGGGACATCAGTACCTGGGTACAACACCACAATGGTGCCGGCCAGCTTGTTGGTGACGCCGGTTTCGGCGGCATTGCGGATGGCGGGCAGCACGAGCTCCCACGCCTGCTGGCAGATTTCGTGACTCAATCCTTTGAACATCACTTTTGCTTTCTGGTACTCAACTGTTTGACAGCGAGACGGGAAATTTAAGCTATAAACTCCCTGTTCCGCTGTCAAAAACTATATCTACTTGTCAAGGTTCACCCCTGGAGTTGCCTCAACATAGGGTAAAGTATATTATAGCATATTTGTAAATAATATTCAATGCTTTCTACCACTATTTTCACCTGTTAGGGTGGTGACAGGGGGTTCTTTGGATAAAGAAGCAAATCCATACTTTTGGGCCGCCAAAAGTATGCAAAAACTCTTGGGCCGAATGTTTGCAAGGGTAGCAGCCAGTCAAAGCCGACAATGGTCACGACAACTCACATTCGTTCAGACACGTCATGCCCTGGTATTGTCGTTTTGACGCCGCTTCGCCTTTTGCCAACATTCATGCCCACTAAGGCCATGGATATCCGCCGAATGGCGGATTATTTAAATATAGGGACTTATATAATTAATTACATAAGTCGGTCGACGGAGAAAAAACTAACTACTGGGCTCAGTAAACAATTACGTCGCTTCCTTGATTGGTTATTTGCTCACATTTCAATCCTTGAATTTATCCATTCCC
>CAYQTN010000071.1:0-4437 GCA_964420445.1 uncultured Candidatus Saccharibacteria bacterium | reverse complement strand
AGGCAAGAACCTCAAGCACCAAGATTGGACTACGAAGCTTCGCTGAGCGCCTGTGTTAGAAGTTTATCCACAAATTGCGGCATAGACATTCCGGCTTGTTGAATCATCTTTGGTAACAGGCTCTGTGAGGTGAGGCCGGGTATAGTGTTTGTCTCAAGCACGTGCAAATTATGGTCAGCATCAACAATCATATCGGTGCGCGAAAAGTGTCTGCAGCCTGTCAGGTTATGAATCTTCAACGCCAGATCTTGAGCTGTGTGTTGAATCGCCTCATTTACCGATTGGGGCGGGCAGAGTTCTTGTGACTCGCCGTTGTACTTGTTCTCATAATCGAATTCTTTGCCCTCGGGCGGTACTATTTCTATGACTGGCAGAGGAGAGTCGATAAAAACACCGACAGTTATCTCGGTTCCGGGCACAAGCGGTTCGAGCAACATGCGATGGTAGCGGCTGAGCAGTTCGCGTGATTCGTTCAATGACTCTTCATCCGGCTGGCGTGCTATCTGTGTGTCTAGGCTGCTGCCACCGTCGTTTGGTTTTAGTACGTATGGGCTCTTAAAAAAGCTATCGTCCAAATCGGCAGCGCTCACAAGCTTGCCGTCGCTTGCCGGTAAGTTATTATCGTTTAGGATTTGTTTGTACGCCCATTTATCAAAACAGAGTTTCGAAGCGGCACTGCCCGAACCGATAAATGGTACGCCGATTGATTCGAGTTCTGCTTGTAGCGTGCCGTCTTCGCCGCCGGCGCCGTGCAGAGCGGGAAACACAACATCTATCCCGGTCACGGCATCGTGGAGGCTGAACTCATTACTGCCAGGGTCTGCTTCGGTGCACGTATGGCCGAGCTCTCGTACGGCTGCGGCTACAGCTGCACCTGATCGCAACGAAACATCGCGTTCGTTTGATGTGCCGCCGGCCAGGATTAATACGTTCATGATTCCATGATAGCAGGAAAAAGTTTTTTGGCTTCCGGGTAGAGTGTGTTTATATAGAACGAATATGAGCGCCGAAACATACCAAGACGGCGAGGTGGGTCGCAACCAAGACGTCGCTGTCCTCGTCCATCCTGATCTGCAAGATTTTTTTGAAAGCGCCTCACGGGTCTACACCGACGCACTTGAAACAGGTGTTATTAGTTACAGCGATGAACAACTGGAGCGTTTGCGTCTTGGTCTGGAGGCGATAAGTGTTGTCGTAGCGAACGAGCGCCAGCGCCGTCTCAACCGAGACGTGTTGCTTGAACTATTCGGAACCGAACCAGCGGCAAGCAACGGAGACCGGCCGCAAAAGCGTCACGACCATGAAACTGGGCTGCATGTTGTTCATGAGCCAGTTGCTGACCGAAATGAGACAACAGATCAATTAGAAGAGACCTATCCAGAGCCGCGCGTGGAGCCAAGTGAGCCGTCTGAGGATGTTGAAACCGAAGCAGAGGAGCCACGAGCTGAAGAATCAGCGACAGAGCCAGCTCACGAGGCCGAACCACTCGTGCAAGGTCCGGTCGAGCACGACGGTACGTATTCAATTCGGCTTGTGTTGGCTCGAACGGCACCGGGCACCGTACTGAAATTATCTGATTTTATGGTAGATACACCTCTGGGCAACGGTCGTAGCACCTATGCCGCTAGCCAAATGTTCCGTCGTTATGTACAAGAATTCTTGGCTACCGGCCAATTGATTCAGACGGGCAAGCGCGGCGCGGGTACGCGGTACCTCGTGCCCGAAACGCCGGGTGCACATAGGCAGCCGGAGGAGCAGGAAACCGACATACCGACGCCAGTAGCTACGGCGGAGCGTATTGGTGGAGCCGCCCTTGCTTTAACAGCAGGGGACGAATCAACTGAACCTGCGGGAAGTGAAGTGGATACCAAGGTATCTGAACAAACTCAACCAGTACAAGAGTCCGCCGAGGAAAGTATAGAGACCGCAGAACCGGAAGAAGCCGAAGCGCCTGCCCAGCCAGAAGTACCACAACTGCCGGGTGAAGTTATAGAACTGACAACCAAAGGCCTTGGCGTGCACTGCCGCCCAGACGGCCGTTATGAGGTTGTCATGAATGGTGAGCCTGTCAAGGGCCTGGAAGAGTTCGGCAAAGACGCCGCATTCGCCTTGCTGTCTCTCGGTTTGCGTGTGTATAGCCCCGATGTGAGAATCAATGAACTGGCCACGCTCGTGGAGCGGCTAGGCGGTGAAGGTGACCGTCACAGGCTTTCCACCATGCTGCAAAAACTTCGCAATCAGACATATCAAAACGGCGCCGGTCAGCTACTGCGCTATAAGGGTGGCGGTAGTAGTGATTCTTGGTCGCTGACATATGCCACAACACGAGGTATGCAGGAGTGCATAGAAGTATTGCGGCTGTTTGGCCTGAATGAAAAACAGGCCCAGCGTTTTTTAGTCTAGAAGCCGGAGCAGGGGCTCTGGCAGACGAAGACCGTGATGCATTATTGGCACGTGCGACAAGCTTTATCTTTACGTTCGATGGATTAGATGAGGAAGATTTTTGGCTGTTGGAAGAGTATGCCGATATATTCCGTGGTATTTTTGCGGAACTTTTGGAAGCAGTTCCGGGAGAAGACCAGGCTGTTGTACTCAAAAAGAACATGCTACGCGAGTCGGTTGGTCTGGCGGTGATAACGCGGGCAAAACCAAGCCCGATAGTACTCCCTGAGCAGGGTCAGGCGGACAGTAAAGTAGTACCGGCAACAAATGAGCCCACAAAGCCTGTTGTCGACAAGCGCGACCTATTCTTAGACGCGTTATGCAAGTTGTCAGCAAAACATCCGAAATTTTTCTTCCCGAGCGACGGTGTTGGAGTGGCTAAAGCCGCCCAATTTTGCGCCGAATGCGAAGTAAGCGATTTGTGTCTGGAATACGCACTGGAGCGTCGAATTGAACATGGTGTGTGGGGTGGTGCGAGCGAACGCGAACGGCGACGAATTCTTCGCAGCCGAGCGCAAGGTAGCCGCAGCGCCGCGGCCGCAAGCTAGTACGGCTTAGCGGTAGCTAGGCGCGCAGTATTCTCTTTCTCTGTCTTCTCTAGTACAATTACCAGAGAATTACCGAAGTAGAGAATCGATTTATGCAACGCTATAACCCCAAAGACATTGAGCCGAAGTGGCAGAAAATCTGGGCCGACCAAAAGACCTACCAGGTTGAAGCCGATGATTCGAAGCCGAAAAGTTATGTCACGGCAATGTTCCCGTACCCGAGCGGCGCGGGCTTGCATGTCGGCCATGTGCGCAATTATTCGATTACCGACGCGATTGCCCGTTTTCAGCGCAGCAAAGGCAAAAATGTCTTAACGACCATCGGCTGGGATGGCTTTGGTTTGCCGGCCGAGAACTACGCCATCAAGACCGGTACGCCACCGGCAGTGAGTACCGCCGCCAATATCGTCAATTTCAAATCGCAGCTGGAGCGTCTGGGCATGAGCTACGACTGGTCGCGCGAGCTCAATACCACCGATCCGTCGTATTACCGCTGGACGCAGTGGTTGTTTTTGCAGTTTTTTAAGCGAGATCTGGCTTATCAGAAGGAATCATTACAGTGGTGGTGCCCGGTTTGTAAAACCGTACTGGCAAACGAGCAGGTCATTAACGGCGGGTATTGTTGGCGCCACGAAGATACATTGGTTGAAAAGAAATGGACCAAGCAATGGTTCTTTAAGATTACCGATTATGCCGATGAGCTGCTGGACGGCTTGGAAGACGTTGACTGGCCCGAGAAAATCAAAGCCATGCAACGCAACTGGATTGGCCGTTCGGTCGGCGCGCTGGTACGTTTTGATTCAGAAGCCAATCAGCCGATAGAGGTCTTTACAACGAGGCCCGACACGCTGTTCGGCGCGACCTTCTTGGTGCTTGCACCCGAACATCCGCTGGTTGTGGGCTTGACCACCGAAGAACACAAGCAAAGCGTCGAACAATACGTTACCGAAGCCCAAAAGAAATCCGACGTAGACCGCATGAACGAATCCCGCGAAAAAACCGGCGTCCCAACAGGCGGTTACGCCGTTAATCCGGCTACCAAAGAGCGAATACCGGTTTGGGTGGCCGATTACGTGCTGATGGGCTACGGTACCGGCGCGATTATGGCCGTACCGGCTCATGACGAGCGCGACCACGCGTTCGCCACGGCCTTCGAGCTGCCTATTGTCCGCGTAGTCAAAAACGACGCAGCCGACGACGAATGCACCCATGACGAAGGCATTATGATGAACTCCGGTGAGTATGACGGCCTGCCGAGTGACCAAGCCCGTGAGAAAATTGTCGCCGACTTGCGTGAGTCTAATGTCGCCGAAGAAAAGACTAATTACCGCATGCGCGACTGGCTGATATCGCGCCAACGCTATTGGGGAACGCCAATTCCGATTGTGCACTGTGAAAAAGACGGTGCTGTCGCGGTGCCAGATGACCAGCTACCGATTTTGCTTCC
>CAYQTN010000070.1:0-4444 GCA_964420445.1 uncultured Candidatus Saccharibacteria bacterium | reverse complement strand
GGGGTCCGGAGACCGGAGGTTCAAGTCCTCTTACCCTGACCATTTTTAGTACTAGACGGCAGAGCCTTGTTCGGATACAGGACCTGTTACTCCGACATGATAGGATATAACCATGTGGCAAAACCAAAACAACCAGTTATATAAAGAATTCAAGTTCAAAGACTTCGCAGCTGCCTTTGCGTTCATGAAAGAAGTGGCGGCGGTGGCCGAGGCTCGGAACCATCATCCGCGCTGGCTCAACGAGTGGAACAAGGTGCAGTTCTGGCTGTATACGCATAGTGCCGGCGGTGTTACCGAGCAGGACGAGTCGCTCGCGAAAGAGATAGACCAGATTCACGAGCGATTTATGGCCGAGCTCGCCAAGGTGCCGTCTGCCGCTCCCGGCCACGCCGAGCTCAAGCTATATGCGGACGGCGGCTCCAGGGGAAACCCGGGCCCGTCAGCGGGCGGCTTTGTGCTGCTTGATATGGACGACCAAATACTCCACGAGAATGGCAAATATTTGGGTATTACAACCAACAACCAGGCCGAGTATCATTCGCTGAAGGGCGGCATGGAAGCGGCAGTCAAAATGGGTGCCAAGAAAGTACACGTCTATATGGACAGTATGCTGGTGGTCAATCAGATGAAGGGCTCATATAAAGTCCGCAACCGCGACCTTTGGCCAATCCACGAGGCGATTAAGAAGCTGGTTGAGCAACTCGAAGAAGTAACCTTCACGCATGTGCCACGCGAGTTTAATAAACTGGCCGATGGTATGGTCAACAAAACCTTGGATTCCGTCAAAAACGGTGGGGCCTAGCCGTTTACGCTAAATAGGGGGTATCTCACTTCGG
Organism: uncultured Candidatus Saccharibacteria bacterium; assembly: GCA_964420445.1. Classification (GTDB taxonomy): domain Bacteria; phylum Patescibacteriota; class Saccharimonadia; order Saccharimonadales; family JACDBH01; genus CAYQTN01. The sequence continues at coordinate 3,608 of CAYQTN010000070.1, read as the reverse complement.
GATATAATATTCCTTACTTGGCTCTATGGGAAAACGTACATCTAGTACGCTCATTTCGTTTATGTTATAATATTTTGGTCAGATGTTCGGCTAATCGCCCGCTCGTAACAGAGCGAGAGGAAAGTCCGGGCAGCGTAGGGAAAGACAGTTGCTAACGGCAACCGAAGGTAACTTCAGGGAAAGTGCCACAGAAACGAAACCGCCTATTTATTAGGTAAGGGTGAAACGAGTGGGGTAAAAGCCCACAGTAACCGATGGTGACATCGGATAGAGGTAAACCCTGTCTGCTGCAAGGAGATAAGTCCCACTAAGGTTTCCCGCCGGGGCTCGTCGAATTAAACCGCTTGAGCCAGGGAGCAATCCCCGGCCTAGATAGATGATTAGCTAAAACAGAACCCGGCTTACGGATCATCTGACATATATAAAAACACCGCCCTTAACGGGGCGGTGTTTTTCTCTTTAGAAGAGGTCGTTACTTTTGCGTTGCTTTGACAACTGCAGTAAAGGCAGCCGGCTCAGAGACGGCAAGTTCGCTTAAAACTTTACGGTCTAGCTGGATGTTGGCCTTCTTCAGTCCGGCAATCAGAACGCTGTAAGTGGTTCCGTTCAGGCGGGCTGCAGCATTGATGCGAGCATTCCACAGGGTGCGGAACGTGCGCTTCTTGTTGCGACGGTCGCGGTATGCGTGTTGCAAACCTTTAACTACGGCCTGACGGCCACGCTTGACGCTCGAGCGGTTCGGGCGGGTCATGCCTTTGGTCGCGCGGCGGATTTTCTGATGGCGGCTGTGAGAAGTTACGCCTCGTTTGACTCGCATCGGTTATACTCCTAGTTTCAACTTAATGTTCTTGGCTGACTTGCCGGTCATTTCTTTCAGCCCGGCGTAGGTGCGTTTGCGTGAGGCGCTCTTCTTTTGAAGAAGGTGATTCGCGCCGGCGCTTCGAAGCAGCACCTTGTTGTTCTTGGTGATTCGCACCCGTTTCTTGGTGCCGCTATGAGTTTTTAGCTTGGGCATTGTTGCTGCTCCTTATGACGAATATTAACTGTTTTCCGTTCAGTTGAGGTGGTTGATCAACGACGACTGTTTCCTGAAAGCTCTCAATGACTCTGTCAGCGAGCTTGAAGCCAATATCTCGATGAGCGTTCTCGCGACCGCGATAGACAATTGCTATCTTGACCTTGTGGCCTTCGTGCAGGAAGTCGGTAATCTTGCGAAGTTTGACGCCCAGATCGTGATCGCTGATCTTGAGGCCGAAACGCATCTGCTTTACTTCTAAAGTTTTGGCATTTCGTTTGTTCTTCTGCAGCTGTTTCGTGCGCTGGTAGCTGTACTTGCCCCAGTCCACGATTTTTACAACCGGTGGATTTGCCTCTGGAGAAATTTCTACCAGGTCCAATCCTGCCGTTTCTGCTGCCCGCAACGCTTCTGCGCGCGACATGACTCCTAATTGCTGCCCGTCTGCATCGATTACTCTCAGCTCAGGGGCCCGAATAGCTTCATTCAGGCGTGTCGACTTATTAATAAACTACTTCTCCTTGTCGGTTGGTGACTTTTACGTATTCTAACAGATGAAAGCTCAGGGGTCAATAAGCTGGCGGTTAACTCTAGGGGCTAAATGAGCGCGGGCGGTACTGGAGCGCCTCGGCTATATGAGCAGCTTCGACGTGCTGTTTACTGTCCAAATCGGCAATCGTACGAGCCACTTTTACTGCACGCATATAGGAGCGCGCTGAGAGCTGCAACCGTTCGCCAGCATTGTCGAGTAGCTGCTTCGCTTCAGGGGTGAGCGCTGCAGTCTGTTTGGTGGCCCGGGTAGAAAGCGATCCGTTGAGCCGCCCGCTATTGCCGGCACGGGCGCGCTGATTGGCACGAGCTTTTGCTACACGTTCCCGTATCTCTGAGCTTGTTTCTTCGCCGCTTTTTTCAGCTAGTAGGGAACGATGTTCTACAGCGTCGACGTCTACATATAAATCTATGCGGTCCAGGATGGGTCCGGACAGCCGCTTTTCGTACTGGAGAATCTGCTGCGGTGTGCAAATACACGGCTTGCCAGTGCCATAGTAACCGCACGGGCAAGGATTTCGGGTTCCGACAAGCACAAAGTCTGCCGGAAATGACAGGCTGTCTTTTGCGCGGGCAATCCGGATGACCTTGTCCTCGAGAGGTTGGCGTAGCGTTTCAATAGTAGTGCGGGCAAATTCGGGCAACTCGTCCATGAACAGTACGCCGTAGTGCGCAAGACTAACCTCTCCGGGGCGCGGTCGGGAGCCACCACCGATGATGGCCACGTTGCTAGCGCTGTGGTGCGGGCTACGGAAGGGACGGCTAAGCACAATCTGGTCAAACTGCTGCCCGGCCAAGCTGTGCAGGTGAGTTATCTCCAGCATCTCTTCTCTGGTGAGCTCGGGCAGTATCGAAGGCAGTGCCTTAGCGAGCATGCTCTTTCCGGTGCCGGGCGCCCCGGAAAGTAACACGTTATGTTGGCCGGCCGCGGCTATCTCGAGCGCGCGCTTAGCCCTGGACTGGCCTATTACGTCAGCAAAGTCGGACGGACTGTCTAGTAGTCTTGCCTCTGGGCTGGTTTGTAGTTTGCCGCTGGTCGTGAACGCAACATCGTCTGTGAGTAGTCTCACGAGCTCCGAGAGGTTGCCGACAGGCAAGTAGGTGATATCGGGTACCAAATCTGCTTGTAGGGCGTTGGCTGTAGGCAGTATCACCCTGTTATGACCGAGACGTTTACCGGCAAGCAGTTTGCCTATAATTCCTCTTATGGGGCGGATGCTGCCATCTAAGCCTAGCTCACCAAAGAAGAGAGCCTCTCCGACTGCGTCTGACTCTGGTATCTGACCGGTGGCACGCAGGATTGCGGCCGCCATGGCTACATCGAAGCCACTGCCATCCTTCGGTACATCTGCAGGTGCCAAGTTCAGCGTAATGCGCTTTCTTGGCAAGGTTAGGCCGCTAGACGTGAAGGCACCCCTCAGGCGTTCTCTGGCTTCGTCCACGGCCTTATTGCCGACTCCTACTATGACTATATTGGGCAGGTTATTTGAAAGGTGGCACTCCACGTCTATTACTAAGCCCTCCATGGCTTGGTCTATAAGACTGTGTACGCGCGCTCCCATGATGTAGGAAATTGTACGAGCAAGGCGGCAAGAAGCAAGCATGAGCGGCAAGAAAAGAGTGCAAAGAAAAAACCGCTTCTTGTTTTGGAAGCGGTTTTTTCGAGTGGGTAAGGTTTTGACTTTTTGAGGTGGATTTCTGTGTTTTAGTGTTTCTTTGTGGTGACAATGGCTTGCGAGAAACCATTGTCACCGATGTTCTTTTTGTTTTTGAGCACTTTTTTTATTCAGTGCTGAATGTATCTTATAAAGCCTTAAAAGTACTGTCAATACGTTTATGCTCAAAACGTCTGTGTATAACTCGGCGCGTGATTGCCGGCAGGCAGCAATATTCAAAGGTTTTGAAGGTGCTTAGGTCTAAATCCGAGCATCAAAAAGGCGCCGTAGAGATTTAGTAGATTTGTTAAAAAGTGAGGCGTTGGTTTAATCAAGTTTGCAGCCGGATCCGCCGCAAACAAAAATGAGCAGGCAATATCATTAGACAA
>CAYQTN010000069.1:3382-4462 GCA_964420445.1 uncultured Candidatus Saccharibacteria bacterium | reverse complement strand
AAATTCCGAGGATTCATAAATGCCGGCTGGCCGTCTACTTCACGCTGTTTGTTCAGCTTTTCAAAATCTTTTTTCAGCATGACGATTTCGCCGCGTATTTCGGTGCGGCCACTCAGAAACAGACTGTTGTTCCCATCGTCCCTTAGCCGAAGCGGCACGCTGGTAATAGTTCGCACATTTGCCGTCACGTCCTCACCCACCAAGCCATCGCCTGAGCCAAAACACCGTCTTGATATATAAGCGCACAGGCCAAGCCATCCAGCTTAAGCTCCGCTGAAAACTCGTGGTCGCGACCGGGCAACAATTTTTCCATACGCTTCACCCAAGCTTCAACTTCCTTTTGATTAAAGACATCGTTCAGACTCAGCATGCGGCTGGAATGTTCGATTTTTTTAAACTTATCAAGCGGTGTGCCGGCAATACGCTGCGTTGGGCTATCGGCGGTTATAAGTTCCGGATACGCGTCTTCAATGTCTTTCAATTCCTGGCGGAGCGAATCAAACACCGCGTCCGATACGCTTGGCGAGTCCAAAACATGGTACTCGTAGTCGTAGCGGGCGATCAGTTTGCGTAGTTCTGCTACTCGTTTCTGCGGGTTTGGGGCTGTCATAACAGCTCCCGGTAGAGCACAAACATGTAGGCGTGGGCGACAAACAAGCACGCCAAGCTCACCACCAGAAACGCGACTTCAGCCAGTACCGGCGCGAAGAACACCAGCGGCAAAAATACTACCAGCAGAAAAATCATCAGTACAAAGGGCAAAAACAGCAAACGGCGGATAATAGTCCAGCGGCGGTACTTAACCAGCTTGCGTGCCGAACGGAGCGCTACCATAGGCGAGGTGTTGGGCAACGTCACGATGTAGCTGGCGAATAAAGACGAACATAACCAGTAGACCGAGACCGCCGTGCCGATTAGCATCAGCGTAAACCAAAATATCTGCTCGCCCGCGCCAAAGGCGATATTGTTAGCAGACACTACGCTGTAAATAGTCAGGACCAGCAAAGCCGGTAACAACTGCACCAGTATGACCAGGCCGACGAGTACATACGGCACGAGCGGGTATGTGCTGGTATAAAA
>CAYQTN010000069.1:0-3372 GCA_964420445.1 uncultured Candidatus Saccharibacteria bacterium | reverse complement strand
TCGTGTTGTGGTTATAAAAAGCCCGCTTAATGCTTATCTTGTCGCCGTCTTTCCGCTCAAAACTTGCCCGCAAGCTCCAGATGATAATCAACGAGAAGAGAATAAACAATACTATCTGATAGACGCTGCCAGCCTCTGAGGCACTGGCTCCAGCCGTGCCCAGCAGTGAACCAAACAAAGCCGCAGATGTTTCAAGCGAGGAAATCGTATCCCCGAAAGTTTCTTCAAGCAACAGGCGGGTATTGTTCAGCTGGAAGTTGGTCGCCAGGCCTTTTACTAGTAAAACGTATAGCCCAAGATAGACGCCGAAAATAATGCCAAACAGGCGTTTATGCGTCCACAAATGCCCAAGTGCGGTGCGCAGCATGCGAATACCGCCCGGCATGCGCTTTTGTTGGCGGACGGCATTTTTGCGGCCGCGGCGTGTCAATTTGCGCACACGCGTAGGCGCCGGCTTGGCCTTGGCAGCCGGTCTGGTTTTTGTCTTTGCTTTCTGTTTCATTGCCATGAGGTCTGCTCCTTACGGCAATCTATGCCTGCCGGCCCATATCACGCAGCGCCTTGACCCGCTTCTCTACGGGCGGGTGGGTGCTAAATAAACCGGCCAAGCTTTTTCCTTTGAGCGGGTTGGCTATAAACAGGTGAGCGGTAGATGTATTTTGGCGACGCAAAGTAGAGCCATGTTGGGCGATTTTTTCGAGTGCACTAGCTAGGCCCTCGGGATAGCGGGTTGTTAGGACGCCGGTAGCGTCCGCCAGGTATTCACGCTGACGTGATATGGCCAGCTGGATAAGTGTGGCGGCCAGCGGAGCAAGCAGTGCTGCAATGATACCTAAGAAAAACAGCGCCGAATTGCCGCTATCGTTGTCGTCTCTTCCACCGAACCAACTCATGCGCAGCATAATGTCGCCCAGTAAACCAATAACGGCCACCATAGCGAAGGCAACCAGGCTAATGCGTATATCGTAGTTCTTCACGTGCCCCAGCTCATGCGCCATAACACCTTCGAGTTCTTTGTCATCCATGATATCCAATAGGCCCGTCGTTACGCCGACTATGGCTTTATCCGGATTGCGGCCGGTGGCAAAGGCGTTTGGGGCCGGATCGTTGATGACATAGATTTTCGGTGTTGGCATACCGTTGGTTATGGCGAGGTTTTCAACAACTCGGTACAGCCGGGGGTTTTCGCGTTTGGTAATCGGGTGAGCGCCGTTCAGCGCCATCGACAACTTGGCCGAGGCAAAATAGCTGAATAGCATGTATACCAGGCCGCCGATAAGTACGCCTATCGTAATGTACGGCGAACCGCCGCCGTAGATTTCACTGAACAGCCAGCCTAAGCCGCCGATAAGCAACACGAAAGCGGCCATGATAATGACCGTCTTACGTTTGTTGGCTGCTATGGCGCTATACATGGAACAACTACCGGGTAATTAATCTTTAGCTATTAGAACTTTACGTCTACCGGCTTGTTGGCGGCTTCACGCTCAGACTCTTCTACTTCAAAGAATTCGCGGTCTTCGTTAAAGCCAAGCATTGCGGCAAACAGGTTGGTCGGGAACACGCGGCGCTTGGTGTTAAAATCTCGGACGACGCCGTTATAAAAGCGGCGTGATGCCTGGATCTTGTCTTCAGTGTCAACAAGCTCAGCTTGCAGGTCACGGAAATTAGCGTCTGCCTTAAGATCAGGATAGGCCTCGGCGACGGCGAAGATGCTCTTTAACGCGCCTTCCAGCATATTTTCGGCCTTACCGGTCTCAGCCGGGCCCTTGGCGTTCATGACTGATGTGCGGGCTTCGGTAACCTGCTTAAACACATCTTTTTCGTGGCTAGCGTAGCCCTTGACGGTATTCAGAAGATTAGGAATGAGATCGAGACGGCGCTTCAGCTGGACAGAAATATCGCTCCAGGCTTCGTCAGCACGGATGTTGAGCTTGAGCAGGCCGTTGTACATAGCCGCAAAAATGACAACTAGTAAAAGTACGACTCCGCCGATAATTAGTAACCATAACATATGACCTAGTACTCCCTGTTTTACGTATGTTTATAGTATAGCACCATACAGAGCCTAATAAGACTGTATTCCGCTATGGTTTTGGCGGCCGTTTCTGGCCACCGCGAACGAAGTAAATAAGTGGTGCGCAAGGTGGGACTTGAACCCACAAGGCTTATTCAGCCAGCGGATTTTAAGTCCGCCGCGTATACCAATTCCGCCACTCGCGCTTATTTTGGAGGCACCTACGGGTAACGCTCCCGTCTACGCGGTTTTGCAGACCGCTGCCTAACTTCTCGGCCAAGGCGCCTCGTCGGCATGTGATAATCGTGTTGCCGTTTTGCTGACAAAATGAATTTGCTCAGCAAAATTTGCAACCCGATTAAGCTGCCTCCTCCCACATTCGAGAATCCTCTCTCGAATGTGAAAATGAACGTACCAGAATATTGTAGCACCTCTGTTGACGAGGGTCTAGGATATTGACTATTATACTAAAGTGTGCTATAATATAATTATAGCCTTGCCCCTACCTTGTCGGCGTGACTAGGGATGTCAGCCGACTTTAGCTTTTACGCTTGTGCCGCACCCACAGACTGCCAAGCACCACCGATACAACTACGCTTCCAACGGTAGCGGCCGTCTGCTTCTTGTGCTCCCATACGTATTTGCCAGTCTCGCGGACCGCGCCTTTTATTCGGCCGTACTGTATATCTGTTTCACCTGTCTCGGGATGAAATGTGTACATGGTTGCAGACAAAACGTCTGGGTCGTCGCCTTCGCGGTAAAGCCCCGACACACGTACCTGCGTGCCGTCGGGTGTTTCGTGCTTAATCTCCGCGATGTGCTCGCCTAGGCGGGCGTTGCCGATTTTTATCTCTTCAGGGAAAGACTCCATAGTGGAATCTACGATACTCCATCTTGAATCCTGTATCAAATTTTTTCTTGAGTTTACATAAGCAAGTTATATAATGGACGTATAAAATAGGGGGATCGCGATGGGAAAAACGCTACGTGTATTAAGTACGGCAGGAGTCAAGTTAGGGCTTGCGTTACTGTTGTTCGCATACGTGTTTGTGATGTCGGGTACAGCATCTGCTGCTACGGCACCGTACGCCAATAGAGGTGCTGGCTATTATTCGCTAAATACCAATCATGACTTTCGAATATACAGTGGTGACGGCAAGTGGTGCGATATTCGAATCGCTCATGGCACTTACCTGACCGCCTCGTACTCAAAAATCCTAAAACGCGGCTCTAGCCATGGTTGTATAGTCGGAACACGGGTCCATACGAACGATTCATATCCGGCAGGCAACATGGTAGAGACAAGCAACTCATGGACATGGGTACAATCATGCTCCAATAACGGCGCATGCACG
>CAYQTN010000068.1:0-4521 GCA_964420445.1 uncultured Candidatus Saccharibacteria bacterium | reverse complement strand
CACCCTGCGGTGACAGGGTGTTAATCTCAAATTTCTGTTGCCTTCTTAGGCGCCGAGTTGCATTTTGACGCGCTCGACAACATCGGCAATAACAACTTGTGATTTCACCAGGTAATCATCGACACCCATCTCTTGGGCCTTCTGACGGTCTGCTTCTTGGCTGAGGGCGGTCAGCATAATTATTTTGATGTTGGTCGTTTCCGGCGTGTTACGCAGGATATCCAAAACATCAAAGCCGCTAACTTTAGGCATCATAACGTCCAGCAGTATGAGATCGGGCTTGAACTCAAGCGCCGCGGCGAGTGCGTCTTCGCCGTTTGGTACACGCTTAACCTCGAAACCTTCGACGTCCAAGCGGGTCATATAAACTTGCGCTAAGCCTTCGTCGTCCTCGACTAACAGGATTTTTTTGCGTTTTGCGTTGTTTTCTTCCATAGCACTTATGCTAGCTTACCTGTACAGATAAAGCAACCTGGTACGAGCTAGAGCGCTTTAATAAAGCCCACGAACATTGGATGCGGGCGCTCCGGGCGTGATTTGAACTCAGGGTGAAACTGGCTGGCAAGGAAGAACGGGTGGTCTTTGCCTTCAATAATCTCGACCAGATGGTTGTCGGGCGATACGCCAGAGGCGACAATGCCCCAAGATTCGTATTGGTCGCGGTAATCGTTACTGCACTCGTAGCGATGCCGGTGGCGCTCAACAATTAGATCAGACTTATACAGCTTGTGTGCCAACGAACCCTTTTGCAGTTTGCAGTCGTAATTGCCAAGCCGCATGGTACCGCCGGTGTTTTCTTTGCCGACTTGGTCGTTCATGGTTGTAATGACCAAATCTGATGCCTTGGGATTAAGCTCTTTTGAGCTTGCTTGTGCTAGCCCGCCGCTACGGGCGGCGGCGATTACGGCCATCTGCAATCCGAGGCACAGACCAAGGTATGGCAGTTTGTGTTTGAGCGCGTACTGGGCGGCAATAATCTTGCCCTCAAGCCCGCGGTTGCCAAACCCGCCGGGCACGACAATGCCGTCAATATCCTTCACCGCACTTGCAACTTTGGCTTCGGATGTCAGTTTCTCGGCGTCAATCCACACCAGTTCCGGGCGAACTTCCTCGTGCCATGCGGCGGCACGCAGCGCTTCAAACACCGACATATAGGTGTCTTGGTTGTTAAGGTATTTGGCAACGATACCAATACGTACCGTCTTCTTGTGGCCGTTGTGAGCCCGTTCGACTACTTTGCTCCACTCTTTCAGGTGCGTTTTGCCGGCTTTGAGGTTGAGCTTTTTAACGATGACTTCGTCAATGCCCATGGCGGCCAGCGTTAGTGGTACTTCATAAATAGTAGTAGCGTTTGGCAGTAGCACAATCGCTTCTCTTTCGACGCCGCTGAATAGGCTGAGTTTGCCGATGACATGCGGGTCGGCATTGTCTTCTGAGCGCGCCACCAAAACGTCAGGTACGATACCCAGTCCCCGTAGCTCCCGAACGGCGTTTTGTGCCGGCTTGGTCTTTATCTCTTTGCTGGCGCCAAGGTATGGCAGATACACAACATGCACAAAGACGCAGCGCTCAGGCCCTAAGCGCAGTGCCAGCTCTCGGATGGCCTCTATAAAACTCAGGCCTTCGTAGTCTCCAACCGTGCCACCAATTTCAACGATATGAACATCAAAACCCTCTGCAGTTGCCAGTATTTCTTCTTGGATAGAGCTGGTAACGTGAGGAATAAACTGTACGGTCTTGCCTAGGTACTTGCCCGCTCGTTCGTCGGCGATGACTTTTTGGAGTACCCGGCCACTCATCAGCGAGCTGGAGCGCGTCAGTTCGATATCCATGAAACGCTCGTAGTGGCCAAGGTCAAGATCGGTCTCGGCGCCGTCTTTGGTAACAAAGCACTCGCCGTGCTCGGCCGGATTGAGCGTGCCGGCATCGACGTTAAGATATGGGTCGCACTTTTGGATGTTTACGGACAGGCCACGGCTCTTGAGGATATTACCGATGGAGGCGGCAGTGATACCCTTTCCGACTCCGGAAAGTACACCGCCTGTTACAAACACAAATTTAACCGGTCGTTTTGCCACGCCGCTACCAACTCCCTCAAGCTTTAATATGTCCAATGCTATCACACGTCACAAGCGCAATGATAGGGTAAAAATTACTGTATTACTTCAAGTGCTTTGTCGAGCTGCGGATCACGGTCGGCCGTTACGTCGTCTGCCGTGAACTCTACTGCCTGGTCAGGCTCGATGCCTTCTTTGTCGATATTCTTGCCATCCGGCGTAAACCAGCGGCCAATTGTCACCTTTAGTAAACCCCCGTCTTTGAGGTTTATCGGCTGCTGCACCGAACCTTTGCCGAAGCTCCTCTGCCCGATAATGGTTGCCGCCCCGTTGTCTTTGAGGGCGCCGGCGACAATTTCGGACGCGCTGGCGCTGCCCTCGTTGATGAGCACAATTGTCTTGATACCGTTAAGTGTAGCCCCACCTCGAGCCAGAAACGTATCGATAACAATGTTATCGCGGCGTTCGGTTAAAACAGTCTCTCCTTTATCAAGCCAGAGGCTGGCGACATCAACAGCACCATCGAGGTAGCCACCCGGGTTGCCGCGTAAGTCTAAGATCACACCGCGCACATTGGCGTCTTTAAATTCGCGGGCTGCTTGCCTGGCCAGCTCGACTGTGTCGTCGCCGAAACGGCTGATCGTCAAGATGCCGATACCATCTCTGACCTCTGTTTCAACGCTTGCAATATCAATTTGCTCACGCATAATGGGTATCTCAATGACTTCTTCGCCCCGAACAACAGTCAGCGTAACCGTGCTACCCTTGGGACCGCGGATTTTATCTACTGCATCGCTAATGGTCAAATCATAGGCCTGCTCGCCGTCTATCTCGGCGATAATGTCCTTCGGACGCAAACCTGCTTTTTCAGCTGGGTATCCGGCCAACGGTGATATGACAATCACGTTATCATCGGCATCTTTGCCGAGCTGTGCGCCAATACCTTCAAATGTCCCTTCGATTTCACCGATAAACTCTTCGGCATCATTCGGGTTGAAATATTCGGTGTATGGGTCCCCTGAGGCTTTGGCGAGACCAGCTTTGATGCCGTCTAGCAAAGCAGCTTCGTCGAGCTCGCCATCAAAGTTTTCGCGCAAAGATTGGTATATAGTGTTCACACTGCTTAGATCGAGCTCTTCGGGCAAGTCCTGATTACTGCTAACAGCCTGGTAGGTTCTTACCTGCAAACGTCCGTTGCCGGTCAGCCAGCCCGCGCCAAAGATTGCGACCGCAACCAGTACCACACCGCCTAAATGCAAGAATTTGTGCCTTTTAATAAATGGCCGCTTGTCAGCAGCCGTATGGAGCAAGCCGTTCGTATGTCGCACGCGTTTTGTACCCTCTTAACTTAAGGGGTATTGTACCATGCTGGTAGCTGATAATCGGCTGAATTTTAGAAGTAAACGTAGCGAAGATTGCCGGCAATAGCTGCCGACAATGTATTAACCTCGTACTTGCCTGTACCTGCCCGATTGTAATCGCTAATAACAATACTGCCGTTACTGTTTACGGCCTCGACGTACATAACGTGCCCGTAATACCCGTTGTTACTGACCGCTACCGATCCAACTCGAGGGGTACCACTCACCGTGAAACCGTACGAAGGCGCGCGATCGTCCCAAGTCTTGGCATTGCCTAAGCCGGCCGGGACATAGCCGCCTGCGGCACGTACTCGCCACGATGCCCAGTCGGTGCAGTTGCGATAGGCGTAGCCACCAGTTGACCAGTTCCAGGTGCTGTTGTTTACACGCCAATCGTAGTTGTCACACGGGCCGTCAATCTGATTGGTATAAAAACAAGGCGCGCTCCCCCACGGGTAGCCTCCGCCACCAATAACACCACCGTTGCCGCCAAACAGCCGGGCATTTTCGACAGCTTGCTGGACCTTGAGGTCATTAATGCGCTGCTGGTTCTCTCGAATTTGATTGTTGAATTCGGTCTGCTGTGCGCGATTAAACGTTAGGAGTCGGTCTTGTTCGGCGCGCTGGGCGTCCGCCTGTAGTTTAAGCTCTTCTTGCTGCTGGATAATCTTCTTTACCTCTGACTGTTTTGCCGACAGCTCAGCTTTTAAGGTGGTGATTTTATCTAGTGATGATTTAATCTTATTCTTAACTGTCTCTTGGTAATGCTGCTTGTCGAAAAACTCGCTTAGTGTTTTGCTGGTAGCAAGCATCTCAATAGTTGTAATGTCGCCTTGCAGATACATGGCACGAATGTTTTGGCCGAGAAGATTTTTCTGCGTATCAAGCTCTTTTTGTTGGATATCAATCTGTTCTTGCAGCTTATCGCTTTCTGTTTGGCGTTCAACTATTTGACGCTCGTATTCGGCGATCTGCGAAGCCAGTGATTCGATGAGTTCTTGGTAGTTCGTGGCTTCAAGCCGGAGCGAGTTTATCTGTGCCCTAGTTTCGCTGTTTAACCGATTGAGGTCATTAATTTGATCTTGCAAACTCTGAGCACGGAC
>CAYQTN010000067.1:0-4560 GCA_964420445.1 uncultured Candidatus Saccharibacteria bacterium | reverse complement strand
ACCAGCGACTACGATGCGACAAACCGACACAACTACTACGAGTGGTCGACTAGCCAAGGTACTGCCCAAGATTATGACATTGTCATCAAACACCAGCTGCCGAGCAACTTTAATAGCACCAACGAGTTCAAGGCTAGTAGCCTCAAAGCTCGTACATGGGTTAGCAACACAACTAATGCGGCTATAACTATCTCGATCATCGATGAGGGCGGTACGACCTGTCTGGCCGCCACCAGCATAGAACCCTCCATTAACTCGACCTGGCAACAGATTACCATTGACCCAACAGCCGGTGGCGGCATAAATGCGACCTGTACCTTAGTTGCAGATGAGAACATAACCATTATAATTAAGGTAACGAGCGTTTCGCCAAATACAGACAAGGTGAGAGTAAGTGATATCAGTTACCAATATGACATCTAGGATACGGGCAGAGTGGCACCGGATGCGTATTCGCTACAATGTGTGGCGGATGAGCTTTCCTTTGCATGTCCGTCGCCGTACCCGGCGGCTGACAACAGGGGTGCTAGCGATAGTGCTGCTCGCGACCAACCTGACATTCATCGCATTTTTAGATTTTGATCAGGCAGAGGCTGGCACTGCCACCTTTACATCTGTACCCAATGGCGACCAGACGAGGTGGCCCCTACAGACGGGCTGTACGAACACCACTCATTACGAGTGTGTCGACGAAAATACCAACCCCGGTACCACATCCCCAAACGACGCGACAGATTACATTAACACCGGCACTGGTGGTACTACTGGTGAGACAGCCGACTTCAACATGACCACGCAAACCTTTGATTCGAACGAGGCGACGCAGGTGGTTGTATCGGTGCGGGCAATGACACAGACGGTCGCTAGTACGGCTGATACGCTAACGGTAAATTTGGTTATTGGCGGAAGTACTGTAGCCGGCACCACTTTTACCCCGACCAACGGTAGCTGGTCCACCGATGCTGCATCCACCTTCAACGGTACTTGGACGCAGGCAAACATAGATGATATGCGTGTCCAGGTGGTACGTAACCGTCTGGGTGGCGGAAGTCCGGCCAACCAAGATGACGATATCCGTGTATCCACCGTATGGGCAACGGTCACGTATACCACATTGGCGGAGACCGAACAGTCGGCCTACCGCTGGTTCAATAACCAAGATTCAACCGGTTATGACTCGTTTGTTACTACTGAGGGCGGCTCCGGATCAGACGTCGCTTATGGAGTGACGGCAACGGCAGACGGCGGGTATGTTGTCGTAGGTCTTACCACTAGCTACACCGCAGGGCTCAACGACGCAATCATCTCTAAATACGATGTTGCCGGCGGCGAGGAATGGACAAAGACAATAGGAGGTACGAGTGACGACTATGCGATGGCCGTCACAGAGCTAAGTGATGGTAGTATCATCGTTGGTGGTTATGGTAGCAGTACAGGTTTCACAGCGGGCAGTAACGATTTTTACCTTATCAAACTTAATTCCTCGGGCGTCGAGCAGTGGACTCAGTCTCTGGGCGGGGCGGGTAGCGATATTGTCACCTCGGTAACTGCCGTCAGTGACGGGGGTTTTATCCTATCTGGTTACTCGGCGACGTACGGCGCTGGAGACAATGACGCGTTGATAGCAAAATTTGATAGCGGTGGCACTGAGCTATGGTCTACTACGATAGAGGGTACGGCCGCAACCAACACCATTGCCCGGAAAGCTATAGAAACCTCCAGTGGTAGCATTATCGTGGTTGGGTACACCAACGCTTACGGTGCGGGAGATTATGATATTTTCTTGTCGAGTCTTAACCCTAACAGCGGCGTGGAAGTTTGGACCAAGACGATGGGAGGCACCGGGATTGATTACGGGCATAATGTTATTGAATCCTCAGACGGTAGCCTAATGGTCACCGGCCGCACCACCAGTTATAGTGCAGGCGACAACGACCTTTACTTAGCTAAGTTTGATTTTGCCGGAGAAGAAATTTGGACAAAAACCATTGGTGGGGCCGGATTTGAGGTGGGCTTGTCGCTTGTTGAAACTGACGCTGGAGATTTTGTCGTTGCCGGTTATGGGGCAAGTTATAGCGGCAACGAAGACATGCTGGTGGTCAAGTTCAACTCATCGGGTGCTGAGCAGTGGACGACTACGGTCGGCGGGAGTGGTGTTGATTGGGGCTGGTCAATAGCAAAATTGGCGGCAGGTGGGTTCGTTGTGGTGGGTAAAACTGCCAGTTATGGCGCAGGCGGAGACGATATGCTCATAGCTAGGTTTACCGATTCCGGCACGATTGCCAACTGCACCACCATTTGTGCGTCGCAGACGGTGACAGAAGTCGACAGAGCAACGTCATCGGTAACGCAGAACATAACCAGCATCAGTCAGGCTCTTACCCAGACAAGTCGTACGGTGACAGAAGTCGATCGTAGCCCGCAACTGTTGGTCGTCTGTGGTAGTGTCGATTTGTATTACGGCACTGTTGTAGGCGGCTCCGGTATTGACATCGGCCGCAGTATCGCAGTGGATAGCTTGGGCAATTACGTCGTTGCCGGTCAGACGGACAGCTACGGCGCGGGCGGCATAGACGCGTTGCTTATCAAGTACAACTCGGCTGGTGAAGAGCTATGGACAGTTACATGGGGTGGTACTGCTACCGAAATTGCTTATGGTGTTGTGGTGGACGGCAACGGCGATTACGTCATAACCGGCCATACGTTGAGTTTTACGACTCCATCATCAGTCTTTATCGCGAAATTTAATTCATCGGGCGTGGAGCAATGGAGTAAGACCATGGGTGGTGCTAGCGGTGATTTCTCAAACGGCCTGATGGTTGACTCCAGCAATAACTACTATGTGTACGGCGAAGCGCAAAGTTACGGTGCCGGAGGTGACGATATCTTCCTAATCAAATTCGATGTAAATGGTGTCGAGCAATGGACTAAAACTCTGGGAGGGACTGCCCAAGATTTGGCTCGTGGTGGGGTTATAGATGCCAGTGGCAACATCTACCTTACTGGCCAGACAGCATCGGCAGGCGCCGGTGGTTTGGATGCGTTTGTGTCCAAGTTCAACTCTACTGGCGTCGAGCAGTGGAGCGTGACTTGGGGTGGAGGTGGCAATGATTACGGCTACGATATTAATCTTGATAGCGCTGGTAATATTGGCATCACCGGCTTTACGGCCAGTTACGGCACGGGCAACCAAACCTTTATTGCAGTCTTTAACTCGTCCGGTGTCGAGCAGTGGAGCGCACATATTGGCGGCTCATTGGGCGAATACGGTAACGCTATCATCGCCGACAGTGATGATAACTGGCTGATGGTGGGCGAGATGGAGAGTTACGGCGCGGGTGGAGACGACGCATTTATAAGCAAATACGATAATTCCGGAGCGTATTATTGGACACGTACGTATGGCGGTACAGGCGGTGATTTGGTGCGGGATATTATTCAGGATACTGACGGCAACTATGTTCTGCCGGGCGAGTTTGACACGTACGGTAGCGGTTTGGAGGATGTGTCATTGCTTAAGGTCTCACAGTACGATGACCAATGCACCAGCATTTGCCAGCAGCCCGCAGCCATAAGCTCCACCGCGATAACGATAACGCAGGGTACCTGGACAGTGGCCGAGACAGACCATGCGTTGAGCGAGACCGACAGGACACCGACTGTCAGCAACGTAACGAGTTCAACCACCGAAGAGCGGATCTTTGAGCAACTAGAATTGCCCTCAGCAAATGTCGGCGCCGCACTTAACAGTGTCGCTCAGAATACCTCTACAATCGCTACAACTGAGGGCACGCCGTTTCGACTGAGACTGGCTATTCATGCTACCTCCGAAAGAATACTCACTGGCGGATTTACCTTCAAGCTGCAGTTTGCTGAAAAAGTCGGTACCTGTGACACGAGTTTTGTAGGCGAGGTGTTCCAAGATGTAACGACTACCTCCGAGATAGCTTATTACGTAAAAAACGACATACCCGACAGTTCTGCACTAGCTGCCAACGTCAACGATCCGACGCACTCCACGGATGATATAGTGCTGCAGGAATATGTCTCATACACAACATTCGGTCTTAAGCGCCCGATTCCGTTGGGTGACGATGGCTTGTGGGATTTTGCACTCGTCGATAACGGCGCCCCAGCTGACACCTCATACTGTTTTAGGGTTGTGAACTCATCTGGCTCGTTACTGAATACGTATACGGTAGTTCCTGAAATTGCCATACCGGATGCCGATTTTGAAATGGCAGGATACCGCTGGTTCGAAGATGAAGTAGGCGCTGGTAATACGACATTCGCCCAAGCCCTAGGCGGCACAGGCACCGAATTGGGGCGGGCAATCGTACAGAACACCGACGGTAGCTTTGTAACTGCCGGATACTCAAGCTCTACCGGAGTAGCGGGCGCAACCGATGCAATGCTAACAAAATGGGATGCTTACGGTGAAGAAGTGTGGACAAAAGTGCTAGGCGGCGCTGGGACAGAACAGGTTATCGGGCTAGTGAAAACGACTGACGGCGGCTATGTGACTGGTGGCTATACGACTAGCTACGGCACTGGCGGCGA
>CAYQTN010000066.1:0-4565 GCA_964420445.1 uncultured Candidatus Saccharibacteria bacterium | reverse complement strand
AGTAAATTTGAATGGTCTGCTGGGTGGTTTGGTGGCAATACCGGTAGCAGGTTGCCTGCGTATACTACTCATCGATTATCTGAAACGTGCTAATTACCTAGACGCGCAAGAAGCAGACTCGGGCAAAAAATCCGTAGCTAAAACGGCCTAAATCCGTTCCCAAATCTGACCGATTGAAGTGTCGCGCACCAAGAGTCCGGAAGAGGTTAACTCATCTCTTAGACGGTCAGACTCAGCCCAGTCTTGGTTGGCTCGAGCCTCGGCACGACGGCTGAGCAATTCTTTTTGCGTAGACGTACAATCTTGGCGTTCGCGGAGTTTAAGTCCAAGCAGTTCGTCTAAAAACGTAAGTGTATCAAGCAAGTCCTGCTCGTCTTGTTTGCTGATGAGTTTTTCTTGAGCGTCATGTATGAATTCGCTCAAAGCTGCGAGTGCCAGCGGTGTTCTTAGGTCATCTTGTAGTGGCGCGAGAATTGAGTCTTTGATGCTGTCTGTATGCAGCCAAGCAGGCACATCTTGTAGCTGGAAGCGTAAATCTGCGACACGCTGCAGGTTCTTAAGATAATTCTGAGCTGCCTCCAGGCCATCCATAGTGAAATTGCTTTGTGATCGATAGTGCGACTGCAAAACCGCGATCCGGAAAGCTAGGGGGTCAATTCCATGGGAGCGAACTGCTTCAAGGGTAAGAAAATTGCCGAGCGATTTACTCATCTTTTTACCGTCTACGAGCAAGTGTTCATTATGGAAAAATATTCGTGCGAATAACGCATCATCCGATAGTGCGGTGCTTTGGGCAATTTCGTTTTCGTGGTGAGGAAAGATAAGGTCTATGCCGCCGGTGTGTATGTCAAACGGCACGCCCAGTGCTTCTTGACTCATGGATGAGCATTCGATATGCCAGCCAGGACGGCCATCTAGATGGTGTTCGTCAATTTCAAACGGCCAGTATGGTTCGCCCTCTTTCTTTAGTTTCCAAAGCGCAAAATCATGCAAGGATTCTTTGTCGTACTCGTCGTTGTCTATGCGGGCTTCAGACGTTGCCGACTCGGTTAGTTCGAGCAACTGCCCGTACGTCTTCCCGCTACGGCGATAAGCCTCTATGGAAAAATACACACCGTCTTCAGCGATGTATGCAAACTGACTGTGAACGAGCTGCGTTATGAGTTTTTGCATGCTGGCAATACTATCAGTCGCTTTAACCAGTGTTAGCTTAGCGGTGTCGTTACCGATAGCCTCCATATCTTCTAGAAACATTTTGCCGTAACGCTTAGTTACAAGTTGTAGCGCTTCCATCGGGTCAGCCTCATCATGTATCTCCTCTCGGCTACGTTTGATAGTCTTGTCATCAACATCGGTAAAGTTCATCACGTGGTTGACGTTGTGGCCACTGACTTCAACGACACGCCTAAGCATGTCTGCGTAGACAAACGAACTGAGATTGCCTATGTGCACGTGGTCATAGACGGTCGGCCCACAGCTATACATGCGCACAAGATTATCTTGCAGTGGTTCCAGTTCGGTAACTGAACGAGTTAAAGTGTTATAAATCCTCACGTGCTTGTTACCTCTAGGTTATCTATCAGTTTACCAGTCGCGTCTATGCAGGCTTGCCGGATTTCTTCGAACGGACGGTCTTCTACTTTAAAGCCTGCTGCGTAGTCATGCCCGCCGCCCCCAAACTGTTCGGCAAGTTTGGCTGCGATTGGTGCTCCCTGGGCGCAGCGGATGGCAGCAGTTACACGTCCACTGTCGTACTTTTTAAAAACAATACTTATCAGCACACCTTTGGTTTGAAGGTGGTCGGTTTGAATGAGCGGTGCAGGATTGTAGAGCGGGCTGTAATCATTTATCTCTTGCTGCGGCACGGTTACGAGTGCTGCCATGCCGTCGTGGAAAAACTCGGTACGGGTAATCAACTGGGCCTTGTAAGCAAATATGTCAGGATGCATTTTATTGTACGCGCGCCGTTGTTCTTCCAGTGCCGGGCGGCTAACGCCGCTATCGACCAATTCTGCCATCACCCGAGAAGTCTGGGCGGTGGTGTTTTCGGTGGTTAGACCCATGCTATCGGATAAGATGGATGTCTTTATGTGACCACGCGCTAGGTCGTTTAGTGGCCACTTTAGTTGGCTGGCAATACTATAGATCAGCTCTCCAGTTGAGACTTTATTGTGGTCGTTTATCATAATGGTGGCAAACGGTATATCGCCATTTGCGGTGGCGTGATGATCGAGTACGATAACAGGCTTGCTAGCAATGATACCCTGCTTACCTGAGTCGTTTAGTCTTTCTAAAAGCGTAATAGTGGAAGTGTCCACAATGATGCTGGCATCGAAACGAGCAGGAAGTTCCTTGTCTACCCTATCCCACCCTGGAAGATAGCGAAGATACTCAGGCATGTCTATACCGCAGTACAAGATAGGCTCCTTGCCGAGTTCGTGCAAGATTTGTTCTAATGCAAGCGCGGAAGCCAAAGAATCAGCGTCTGGGTTGTCGGCCTGAATTACGACAACATCATGAGCAGCTTCTATGAGCGAACCCAGCTTATCAATTTCTGTCATATGCATATTGTATACGTAATCCTGTTAAAAATGTGGCATTCAGACCGATTGTCGGCCTTCGAGCGCCCGAGTCAGCGTGATCTGGTCAGCATACTCCAGGTCTACGCCAATCGGTAAGCCCCTAGCCAAACGCGTGATTTGTATGCTGCTAGCGGGTAGCTGCTGCTGGATGTAGAGCGCAGTGCTCTCGCCTTCGACGCTGGCATTGGTCGCAAGGATGATTTCTTCCACACTATCTTCCTCTATGCGTTCTACGAGCTCACGTATTCGTAATTGTTCAGGCCCGACGCCGTCTATCGGTGACATGAGCCCACCAAGCACATGGTAGGTGCCCTTGAAGCCGGTTTTTTCGAGCGCGATAATATCGAATGGCTCTGCGACAACAGCTATGACTTTTTTGTCTCTCGCCGGGTCAGTGTACAACGGTGATAGTTC
This sequence comes from uncultured Candidatus Saccharibacteria bacterium, assembly GCA_964420445.1. Classification (GTDB taxonomy): domain Bacteria; phylum Patescibacteriota; class Saccharimonadia; order Saccharimonadales; family JACDBH01; genus CAYQTN01. The sequence continues at coordinate 1,569 of CAYQTN010000066.1, read as the reverse complement.
CTGCCCTGCCTCTACCAGTGCAAAGGTTTTTTTGCAAAGTCCGATTCCAGAATGCAAATGAGATAACGTATCAGCCAGCGTTTGCGATTTGTGTATATCGGCACGAAGCAAGTAATACGCATAGCGTTCCGCTGTGCGAGTGCCAACACCCGGCAACACAGCCAGGGCGTCAATAAGCTTTTGTAGCGGTGATGGTAGTACCGACAAGCCGGTTCCCTGTTCCTTACAGCCCTAGGTCGCCAAGTGCGCCCATCATAGGCTGCATCTTTTCTGCAGCAAGCTTCTGGCTCTCTTTGATGGCTTCTTTGATGGCGTCTTCCACCCATCGCTCAAGTTCGCCGATGTCATCTAAATCAACGCGCTCCGGGTCGATGTGTATCTTTTTAATCTTCTGTTCGCCGTTAATCTCTACACGTACCGCACCGTCACCCGCCTCAACAGTGATAACCTGTTTTTGCAGCTCTTTCTGTATCTTTTTGACCTTCATAAGCATCTTGGCTTGATCGAATCGGCTCATAGCTTTATAACTCCTTGTTAGCTCTGTTAATTGTAGCAGTTTTACGGTGTTGGCGGTAGCTGTCGATTAAAGGCCGCTTTGGTCTGTGTGTTGTTTGGCCAGGCTACAAAGTAGCGTTGCAGCTGGAAGTTGGCAGCGATAAGCACCGCCGCAATCATTAGTGCCGAGCCGACGGTGCGTGCGATAGGATTACGCGGAAATACACCAAGCCAGTCACTCATCAGTCGCTGCATGCCCATGCCAGCAATCAAGTATATGAAAGGCAGCAGAATGATAATTGCTTCAATCCGACCGGTGACTCCGGTGAAAACAATTGCAAGGACAAAGATGCCGACAAAAGCCCACAGGCGGTCAAGCCGGTAGTTACGAAAGAGCGTCATGAGCCCGAAGATAAACATGGCAGTTGTGAAGACATCAAGCGCCGCCTGTCTGCCAATCCAGCGAATCGGATTATATGGAGATAAGACAAATAAACTACCAAGTGCGGTTGCTGCTTGCTTTGCCATTTCCGATGGAGGAGCAAACTGTGACGGCAGCCCTAAGAAATCTCGCCATAAAACTGGCTCGCGAATAAGGCTGATAACCATTGGGGCAAGTAACAGGCTGAGTAGCGCGGCACAAACTGAAATGTAAATCGGCCGAAGTTCTTCGAAAGAACGCCGCACGTAACGGAACTGCCAAATTCCACCGATGAGAATAAATACCACCATGCCAGGCACATAAAGCGACAAACTGACAACAATTGTAGCGACTATCCAGGATAGAGTGTGATTAGAGTTGAACCGTAGAAGGTAGCCTACTCCTGCAAGAGCCAGGACTGCCATAAACATAACATCGGGGGTTGCTAAGCGGGCGGTTGAAAGTAGCAAGGTTGATGTCGCGAATAGTAATGTCGCCCCAATCGCGTATGGACCGTACAGCAACTTGCGAGCAAACAAGAAGAAAAGCACGACACTTAAGACGCCTAAAGCAGCACCGGTTAGGCGTAGGCCGAGTGTGCTGTTCATGATACGCGTTACGACATATACGGTGGTCTTGTAGGGTGCGTTAAC
>CAYQTN010000065.1:0-4628 GCA_964420445.1 uncultured Candidatus Saccharibacteria bacterium | reverse complement strand
CATAAGCGGACGAATATCTAAAAAAGCGATAGTGCGCTCGTCTTCGTACACCTTGTGGCACGGAATCTCACCGGCTACGATTCTCGTAAAGATACTCGGCTCCATAAGTGGTAGTATACGACGTTTGGTTGTGGACAGCGTAAAAAAGGTTACAATGTGCTTATGAACGTACTCCGACGTTTTGTCGTAGCCATTTGCGCGTCAGTCTTCTTCTTTGCGGCAATCGGACTGGCTTGGAGTCATGTGGCGAATAACTCACTGCGTGACCGCCAAAAAGTTAAAGAGTCACTGAACCAAGGATCGATTTACGACGGAGTGGCCGATGTCATAGCAGCGAGTCTCTCCGATAGTGCTAATAGCGGGGATACTGCCGGGGAAGTGCCTCTGGACGATCCCCTCCTTCAAGAAAAAATGCGCGCTATTTTAACCCCGGACTTCTTGCGCGATAGTACGGAACAGATAATCGATGGCGTCTACAACTGGCTTGAAGGGAAAGCAGACCAGCCGGACTTCCGTATAGACCTCTCCGAATTCCGAACCCAGCTAGCTGCCGAACTTGGCAATTACGCGGCAGAGCGTGCCGCAAGCTTGCCTACGTGCACTAGTATTCCTACTCAGTATGATGCGCTCACGGCCGATTGCGTGCCGCCTACGATAACCACTACCCAGATAAAGGAGGCTGTGGAGCAGGAGTTCCTTAATACGGACGGTTTCTTTAATGACCCTGTGATTACCGCCGAAGATTTTACCGATCCCAATACGCAACAGCCGATATTCTCAAATATCGAGAACTTCCGCAAGATGTACCAAGCTGGATACTACTTGCCCTACGTCCTTGCACTCATCACAATCATATCGGGCGCGGTCATACTATCTCTTAGCTCGTCTCGTCGTTCGGGCGCCCTTCGTCTTGGCATTATAAGCACGATTGTGACTACCATCCTTGGCCTTTCGTACGTTGCTCTTTATCGGGGCCCGGAACTATTACGCAACTCCGTTGTTGGCGAGCCCGGGACGACTGCGAACCCAGCTGGCGAAGAGCTGGCGCTGAACGTCTTCGAGACGTTTGCATCCAACAGCGGTAAGTTGATTGGACTTTACGCACTCCTTTTCACAGTTGTCGCTATCGCGTGCTTTGTAGCCTATGCCTCGATGGGCAAATCGGACAAAAAGGATGACGACGCCGGTTCAACGGAACCGAAACCCCCCATTGACGATTCAGCACCGAGCGAGACAGCTCCTGTAGCCACCCAGGAGCCGAGGCCAGAACCAAAGAAACCCCGCACACCACGCAAGATTCAGCTTTAACGCCACCTCTGTTATAATCACTTGCAAGGAAGGATGCAGGAGTGGTTGAACTGGACGGTCTCGAAAACCGTTGTGCCAGCAATGGTACCGAGGGTTCGAATCCCTCTCCTTCCGCCAAATAGAAAACCCCAGTAAACTGGGGCGTTCTATTTGGCATAGTGGGAATGTATTCGAACCCGATAGGGTGAAAACTGCCAGTGGCTCTCCCCGCACCTTGCCCGTGTCATGCCGGTGGCATGACTAAGGGTGGAATCCCTCTCTTTCTCGTCCGTCTAGCCCTCGCAGGCGTAATTATGATCCAAATTCTTTGATACGTACTGCGTAAGCGTAACTTTTGAGCCAACAGTGAGCGCCGGGTCTGCACAGTTAGCTTGAGCACCGCGCAAACTTAAGGCGCCAGCCAGCCAGCTATCAAGTCCATTGAGGTTGCTCGTTGCCGAGACTTGATCGCCGACAATAACACCCCATTGGTAATTCGTAGAATAGATGCCTACTTTAGCGCCAACAGATTCGAAGTACGCCGTCATGCCCTCGAGAGTAGCCACGTTGTGAGCTAGAGCTACGTCTGAGCCCGATTGCCAGGTGTTCATGGTTTCAACGTCCAGCCACCAGACGTATTTGGCTGGGTCGGCTTCTACGACAACTTGCTCGGCCACCGGGATAAAGAACTCGTGAACGTCGGCAACAGCACGGTTCCAGCCGTATTGCCATGAGCAAGAAAGACTGTTAGTCCCGTCGCAATCAGGGTAAGGATTCTCAACGGTCGCGACAGTCGGCCACGTGGTGACCAGCTCCATTACTTCACCGGGGTTAGCGGTGTTCACGTACAGCTGAGCTTTCGGTTGGCCGGTGAGGCCCGATGCGGCGTGAGCCCAAATGAGCTGTTCGCCGAGGCAAGGGTTGGGGATGTTAGCCTTACCACCGTTTACACCAACAATTCCAAAGGCGTGATTGGCCGGCAAACGCTTGCCGCATTGTGGCCAAGAGATGTCATAGCCGATAGGCGTACTGGTCTTGCCTCCGCCAGAAGGGCGAGCGGCCAAGGCCGACGATGCGAATGAAAAGGTTAACAAAAAGCTGAGTGCTGCGAATGCGGATATATTTTTCTTCATACAACTAGTGTAGCAGTATTTGGGTAATGCTTTAACGGCATGGCGTGCTCGGCAGGATTCGAACCTACGACCCGAAGAGTGCCGGTGACACTCTGAGTTCACGCTAGATTAACTATTCCAATTGGTTGAGATGATGAGGCTGTACATACCTTGGCTGATTGTATGGCGCTAAGGTCGTAGGATTCAGGCCCCTCTGGGCCTGCCACGAAAAAGGCCCCTCTTTCGAGGGGCTCTTTTCGTGGTACACCCGGCAGGATTCGAACCTACGACCTCCTGTACCGCAAACAGACGCTCTATCCAGCTGAGCTACGGGTGCATACCCCATTGCAAACGGCTGACATGTTGCATCCTGGTTTGCAATGGGGACCCCAGGGTGCATGAACGAAAAGATTATACCAGTTCTAAGGTGTTTTTGCCAGTCTTTAGAAGCGCATGCGGCGGCTAATACTATCTACAACGTCTTGTTTATGATCCTCATACGGCAGATACTCGGCCAGAGTCTGAGCAATCCGATCTTCGTCGGCAGGATCATAATGAACAGCCAGGGGTGGCATGAACCGCTTAAGGGGTAGCAGGGAGATAAATCCCATGGCGTGTTCCTGGGCAATCGAGAACGATTTGAACATCTCATACGGATAAAACTTTGTGCCGATAGTAAGGCCCTTGCTGTCTATTCTGTAGGTGAGCGTCTGAGGCTGGCGAGCAGCGAAGACGCCCACTAAGATTCCCAGGACAGCAATTACAATTGCTGACACCCAGTCATCCGTAACAATAAAGGCTACGATTGCCAGCAGGATAGAGCCAAAGGCAAGTAGCCCGAACCAACCGACCGACTTCGGGTTTGCCAGGTACTCGGACGCAGTCCACTCGACGTGTTCACCCTCAGGAGCGATATCCTGCGGAACGGCGTCTTGAACAACTTCAGCTACCGGCGCCGGTTCTTCCGGCTGCGCCGTAACAGGGATAGGTGGCTGTGCCTCGGTTGTCTGACCGCCGGGTTTGACGACGAGGCCCGGCTCGCTCTGCGGTTGCTCCTCTTGCATAAGCGTATTGTAGCACTTTTTTATGACGTCTCTCACTGATGACACCGGCCCGATAAACTGCTATAATCCGTATCTGTTACGGAGAGGTACCGCAAGATGACTCTTTCGCCTTCGTAATTGAAATTACTCAGTCGTTTTCAAGGAAAACATTAAAGCCCGCCGGGCTTTAATGGGCATGAAGGGACCTTCAGCCACTTGAACAACTGAATATTTTGCCGAAATGATGGCACATGCCTTGCGCCATCACACGACAAAATACGGAGAGGTACCCAAGTGGCTGAAGGGGACGGTTTGCTAAATCGTTAGGGGGGCGCAAGTTCCCGCGAGGGTTCGAATCCCTCTCTCTCCGCCAAATAGAACGCCCCAGTTTACTGGGGTTTTTTATTTGGCACGGGAAGGGAATTCGAACGGGTTTGACGGCATGTTTTAGAAAAGTGTTCGGTCGGTTCGGCTATACTAAGACAAATGAAGCAATGGGTACAAATGGTGCGCAGGTGGCGCTACGAGTTAATCGCGCTACTAACGGGCGCTTGCGTCATGATCTTGGAAATCGTTGGTGCTCGGCTGATTGCTCCCTATTTTGGTACGTCCACGTACGTCTGGACGGCCATGATTGGGGTTATCCTGGGGGCACTCTCGATAGGCTTTTGGTACGGGGGCCGATTAGCGGACCGTTACGACAGCAAGCAGGACCTAGGGCTCATTATCGCCGGAGCGGCGGCTTTAGTCTTTATCGCTTCGCTCTTACAAGAGGAGGTACTGCGCACCATTGCCTCGCAACAGATGGACTTGCGCCTGAGCTCGTTTCTCGCGGCGGTCGTGTTATTTGGCCCGCCAAGTTTGCTGATAGGTATGGTATCGCCGCACCTAGCGAAGATACAGGTCACCTCGCTCAAGACGACCGGTACTACTATTGGCCGCCTCGAGGCCGCAGGCGCTATCGGTAGTATCACCGGCACTTTCTTGAGTGGCTATGTACTATTGGCTTACTTTGGCGCACGCCGCCTGACTTTCCTACTGGTTGTGGTGTTGCTCTTAACATCATTCCTCGCTTCGCGCCGAACTTTCCTGTGGGGACGCTTGATTCTCATCGTACTCGCAGTGCTCAGCGCACTCTATCCGGGGCTACCGGCGGGAGTAATATACGACAAAGACAGTGCCTACA
>CAYQTN010000064.1:0-4640 GCA_964420445.1 uncultured Candidatus Saccharibacteria bacterium | reverse complement strand
TGTTGGTCTTTTGGTTGCTCCAGACGTAGTAACCGACGCCACCGACGCCTGCCAGGACCACGATTACCAGTATGAGGCTAAGATGAGCGATACCCGCCTGTCCTCCGCGTAAAGTTTGTCTCATCCTATTGTAACCCCCCTATATGTTTATGCTTACCAGCTATTATTTTCCTGTCAGCGCCGAATGTCAACCCATAGCGGCCTCGCCGGTAACACGTCGTTACTGGGCCTTGTGAAATGTAAAAAAATATGCTAAAATAATTATAACGATTCAGCAAATAATAATCTGTTAAGGAACCGTATTCCATGGCTGGGCATGTCCAAGATCCGACTAAAATCCGAAATATTGCTATCATCGCGCACGTCGACCACGGAAAAACGACGCTCGTCGACGGCTTGTTAAAGCAGTCTCAAACCTTCCGCGACAACCAGGCTGAGATGAGCCAAGATCTTATTATGGACTCCGGTGACCAAGAAAAAGAACGCGGCATAACCATTACTGCCAAAATTACCGCGGTTCAGCATGGCGATTACCGTATTAACATTATTGATACTCCCGGCCACGCCGATTTCTCGGGCGAAGTCGAACGAACGCTTAACATGGCGGATGGCTGTCTGTTAATTGTCGACGCCCAAGAAGGCCCGATGCCACAGACCAAGTTTGTGTTATCAAAAGCTTTGGCCGGCGGCTTAAAGCCGATTGTTATCATTAACAAGATAGATAAGGATGGTCGCCGCCTAGGAGAAGTAGAGGACGAACTCGCCGACTTATTCTTGGAGCTGGCAGTACACGAAGAGCAGCTGCACTACCCGGTGTATTACGCCATTGGTCGTGCCGGTAAAGCCTGGAAGAGCATTCCGGAAAACCCCGAGGCAGCGGCCGATCTGGAGCCCGTTTTTGAAGCGATTATCAGTGAGGTTCCTGCTCCGAGCATCGAAGCAGACAAGCCATTCCAAATGCTCATAAACGCCTTGGCATGGGATACCTTCAAGGGCAAGTATGCTATTGGGCGTATCACCCGAGGCAAGGTTAAGCACGGCGTCAGCCGATTTGAAGTACCGGGCGGCGTTGCAGGTGATATTGTGCAGCTAACGGGAATTGCCGATGTTCAGATTGGTGAAACGCTTGCCGACGCACTTGAGCCTGAGGCATTGCCAGTGCTTGAGGTTGAAGCGCCTACCTTGCGCGTCTATCTGGGCCCAAACACCAGCCCATTCAAGGGAACCGAAGGCGAGTTTAATACCAGCCGCCAAATTAAAGAACGGCTTGATAAAGAGCTAGAGACGAATGTCGGCTTGCGCGTTGAAGAAGACAGCATCGGTTTCACTGTTTCTGGCCGAGGCGAGTTGCACTTGAGCGTGCTGATAGAAACTATGCGCCGTGAAGGCTATGAGTTCGAGGTCGGCCGCCCGCAGGTTGTGACGCACATTGAGGACGGCAAGACCATGGAGCCGCTTGAAGAAGTTATTATAGAAGTACCGGCCGAGCATGTCGGCTCTGTTCAAATGGAACTTGGCACTCGTCGCGCAAATCTGAAAGAACAATTCAGTACCAATAAGGGTGTGACAAAACTGATTTATGAAATGCCTACTCGGGCACTACTTGGTATGCGCAATATTCTGATGACCAACACCAAGGGTACTATTATTATGAATACCTTGCCTCTCGGCTACATTGAGCAAGGCCCAAGCTTGCAACAATTGCGTAACGGCGTACTGATTGCTTTCGAGGCTGGCATAACTACGCCGTATGCACTCCAGAATGTAGAAGAACGCGGCATTTGCTTTATCGGCCCAGCCGAAAAAGTCTATGCCGGCCAAATAATCGGTCTTAATAATCGCGGCGACGATCTAGAAATTAATGTTTGCAAAGCCAAGCAACTTACCAACATGCGCAGCAAATCAAGTGACGGTACCGTGCAGCTGACACCGCCGGTTATTATGAGCCTAGAAGAGTGCTTGGACTTCCTAGAAAACGACGAGCTACTCGAGGTTACCCCCAAAGCCCTGCGGCTCCGAAAGCGCGAGCTCAACCCCAACATGCGCAAACGACAAAATAAATCTTCCTAAGTTCCGTTATACAATAAGTTCCATGCTTGACGTATCAGACGAACAATTCAACGACCTCATTGCAGCCAGTATTGACGAGCTACCTGAGGAATATACATCACGGCTCAATAATGTGCTTATTACATACGAAGACAAGCCAACGCCCGATCAACGCCGTAAGCTTAATTTGCGCTGCAACGAGACACTATTTGGTCTGTACGAAGGAATCCCGCTCACTGCGCGCGGCAATGGCTACAACATGGTGTTACCAGATAAAATAACCATCTTCAAACATCCAATCCTGCATTCTGCCCACGATATCGCCTCACTCAAATCTCAAGTGAAACACACATTGTGGCATGAAGTGGCACATTATTTTGGGCTCGGGCACGACAAGATTCATGCCATCGAAAGCGAGTGGAAATAAAAAACCAGCCGGCAGTGTAAGCGGCTGGTTTTTTGGTGCGAGTTTACAACTCGTGGGCGAGGCGGTTGGCAGTCTTATCGGCTTCGTCCGTGACACGGTCTTTCTTGTGTCGGACTTACTCAACTTTCTGCTTTGCCTGTTCGGTCTTTTCGCGTGCCTTTTCTGACATCTCGTCAGCCCGCTTCTTTAGCTTGTCGCGGGTTGTGCTGCCCTTATCGGGTGCGAAGAGGATGCCGGCGGCGAATCCGAGCAAGCCCATAAGTAAAACTTTGTTTGATCGTGACATATCCATTGTTGCTCCTTTACTTAAGTCTTAGGTTGTAGGCGGTTGACATGCCATACGGGTGTAGGTGGGACTCCGTACAGCTTGCGGTTAAGCGCTTGAGCCGCAGCAATCCCGATACGTGCACCGGTAAGCAGTACAATACCCAGGCCGATGAATGAATACCATGCGACCAGGGTGAGCGCAGTCAGCACGATGCTGAACTGCGCTGCGATGATGAGATAGGCGGCGTCCATGAGGTGTGATCCTTTAGACCCGGCCACCGCTTATAGCGCGGTAGGCGGCTAATAGGATGACTGCGCCACCGATGGCGACAAACAGGCTGTAGAGGCTGAAGCCTTCTACTCCTGAAGCGCCGAACATTTGCATGACGAAGCCGCCTATAAGTGCTCCGATGATTCCGACAATGATGTTGGCAAATGCGCCTTGTTCAGCATTGGTTTTCATGATCATGGAAGCAATCCAACCGGCGAGTGCGCCTAATATAATCCAAGCAATAATACCCATAGTGTGTTTCTCCTTTATTTAGTCTCTAACTTAGTTATGCGCCCGGTGTTGTCGGGCGGTAGTGTGTTTGTGGCTGTCTCGAAAGATATCGAGAAGCCGTACGATTGCCAGTCCGAGCAGGGTATAGACAATCGTAGCTATCAGCGCCTCAAACTCGAATCGGGTGCCTCCAGCGGTTGCGTCGATACTGAATAGTCCACTGAATGGGGCGACAAGTGGCGCTGTGACTGCGTAGACTATGTCTACGAAGCTGTTCTGTGGGTTAGCCCCGAATAGTGCTAGCAGGAAGCGAATGATGAGCAGGCTTCCAATGACACCGACAATAAAGTGGATGGCCATCTGAGCCTTCGTGATTCCGGGGTTTTCGTCAGTATTGAGTAAGGGGTGTCCGTTCTCGTGGGGATGATCTAGTTCGTAATCTGGGTGGTCACGTTTATATGTATGTGTCATGCGGGCTCCTTTCTTTAAATGAGCTTTGGCCGTTAGGGTCGGGCAATTCGTTGTGCCATCTGCTCGATCTCCGGATGCTGAAGTGTTTTTCGCCTTAAGAACGAGTCAATCTTTAGAGTTACTTGCGTTTTAGTCATAGATATTCCTTTCGTTAATGCGTGAAATGAAGGTTCGTTACGCGGTGTTTCTGATTTGCTGCGGATTGTTAATGGTCGTGTCCTGGTTTGGTGTTGTTCCAAAACGGTACTCTCATCATAGGCGTGAGTGAGGGATTGGTCTGTAAAACCAGAAACAGCAATTTTGTAAAATCTATTACAAAAAAGTAAACTGTAAGTATGACGCTGCAACATATCGACACCGGACTCGCGGATAAGCGCTATCCGAAAGGCAATCTTGTCTTGTTTCAAGGCGAGGTACCGCGCTACGGTTTTGTTGTCCATAGCGGCTGCCTCAAGCTTTATGCGATTGATAATGATGGCAACGAACGGGTGGTAGGGTTTTGTAGTGAAGGCGATGTGTTCCCGACCGATTGGCTGCTAGGTGCGAGCCGTTCGGCATTGTTTTACTACGAATCACTGACCGAATCGCAGCTTATACCGTTTGATAAAACGCATGTGCATGACAATCCCGCTATCTCGGAACGTATCCAGAACCAACTGACCCAAGAGGCGGGTACGAGCCTACTTCGTAATCTTGCATTGCAGCAAGGCAACGCTGCCAATAAGATCTTGTACTTCTTTTATTATCTTGCTATCAGACACGGCAAGCAGGTCGGGGGCGGGCTTTATAATCTCGGCTTGCCACTGACGCACCAGTTGATTGCGGATAACCTTGGTTTAACGCGTGAAACAGTCGCGTCCGAGGTCAGCAAACTTAAGCGCGCCGGCGTGGTAGTTTATCGGAAGAAACAATACATCGTGGACA
>CAYQTN010000063.1:0-4651 GCA_964420445.1 uncultured Candidatus Saccharibacteria bacterium | reverse complement strand
CATTTTTACTAGCTTATACGACTGAGGCATGACATCGATGTACAACGTCAAACGACGGTCATCACTGCCCTGTTTGGTAGCCGTCCATCGGTACTCGTTCTTACCTGCCGCCTGCTGCTCGTGCTCAACGAGTTTCCAGTCGGACGGCAGCTCCATTTTGAACAAATCTTCATTAATGACTATGGTCGAGCCGTCATCGACACCGACCTCTGTCACAATTGGTACGTTGGTTTTTGGAGCAGTGGTGTTGGCGACATCGCGGTGAATAATAAACCACACGCCTAAGACAACCACCCCCATGACTGTTATTGTGGCCAGGAATACCGCCATATTACGCGGTTGTTTTGTACGCTTCCCGTGCTGATACATATGTAATGCTTACGCTATATATAATAATAGCCTATTGCCAGAGCACTGACCACCAGATGACTTATCCGAGGACGCCGGCAGCAATCAGAATAAGCAACAAGACACCGAAGGCAATGCGGTAGTAAGCGAATAGCTTGAAACTGTGACGCGAGACGTATCTGAGCAACCACCCGACCACAATCAACGCGCTAATAAACGAGCTAACTAGGCCAGCCAGCAAAGCCGTGCCTCCGCCTGGGATGGTCGAGATATCACCGGTCGCCAGCTTGTATGCCCCGGCAACTAGCAATATGGGAATGCCTAGGTAAAACGAGAACGCCGTCGCCGTGACACGGTCTTGACCTGCGAGCATACCACCGATGATAGTCGCACCCGACCGCGATACGCCGGGCACGAGCGCTAGCACCTGGTAACAACCGATAATGAGTGCTTGCTTGGTGGTGATCTTTTTCAGCTGCGCAGTATCCTTAGCGGCGGGTGGCCGGCAATACGTCTCGACCAGCCAAATAATAATACCGCCGGCGATTAAGGCAATTGCAACCGTCAGAGGCACCGCATAAGATTCAATCCTTGTATCAAACAGCAGGCCGAATATACCGGCCGGAATTGTCGCCAGAATCCATATCAGCCAGAACCGTCGAGCGGCCTGATCGCCGCTGAACAGCCCTACGACAAGCTTCCATAAGTCTCTACGGTAGAACCATATGACAGCCGCGATGGCACCCGTCTGGATAACCACCGCAAACATCTTGCTGGCGTCATAAAAGCCCAATGCGTCCTCGGCTACAACAAGATGCCCGGTGCTCGATATTGGCAGAAACTCGGTCAAGCCTTCGACAATACCTAAAATAATTGCTTGCAGAATTTCCATGCGTTATGAACAAGTATATCGGTGTAGAATACTTTTATGAAATGGTTCCTTGTTAAAGCTGACCCGGAAAATGATTATTCCATCCAGGATTTGCAGCGTGATACCGAGACGATATGGGACGGCGTCCATAACTTTCAGGCGATTGCTAGTATCAAGGCTATGCGGCCGGAAGACAAAGTACTGATTTACCATTCGCAGTCAGACAAGGCAATTGTCGGCGAAGCCGTGGTAGCCGAAGCTCCTTTTGAGAATGCCGCCGACCCCAGGCCATCGTGGGCGGTGAAACTCCGCTTTTCTAAAATCTACGACGTGCCCGTGAGCCTAGCCGAAATGAAAGCCGAGCCATCACTCAAAGATTTTTTGCTTATCCGTAACGGCCGTCTGAGCGTGATGGAGGTGCCCGAGTACGTGCTTGAATGGCTACAGCCGAGGCTCGGGATTTAAAAGATGGCCCGCAAACGATTTTCTGAAACCGAAGCCCGCCGTATTGTCGAACAATACGAGATTATTGCAACCGTCACGTTTTTTGTCTTGATGGGCGGTACGTTGTTCTATCACATAATCGAAGGTTGGCGCTGGTTGGACGCGTTCTACTTCTCGGTAATTAGCCTGGCAACTGTCGGCTACGGCGACTTCACGCCGCAGACCGATATCGGCAAACTGTTCACCGTCTTTTACCTAGTCGTTGGTATCAGTATCTTCGCGGCATTATTAAACACAATCTTGCGCAGCCGTATGGCGAAACGCTCATTGCGGGAACGGGACGACGACGCTAAATAATGCGTTTGCGCCGCAGATAGCGGAACATGATGACGCCGGGAATAATCGGCGCCCAGTAGGTAACAAGCCGATAGAGTAGTACGGCCGAAAGCGCTGCCGCCTCGGGAGCATTAAAACCAACAAGACCGGCAAACATGCCAGCCTCTACCCCGACCAGCCCGCCGGGTGTCGGCGTTACGGCACCGGCTGCAATTCCTAGGCTCAGCGCTACAAAAGCCTGCGTCACGCTAATCTCAACACCCACGGCCTGCAGGCATATGTAAAAACACAGTGCGTAGAGGGTGGTTACCATCAGCGAACTTACGTACCCCGCCAGTAAAGCGTGCGGACGGTTCCGATAGCTAAGAAGCTGGCTTACAGCTTGGCGCAAGGAGCGTGCCGTCTTTTGCCGCAGACGTTTGGCGGTAAAAAGTACAACTCCAAACAGTACAACGGCTACAATAAGACCAACCACGGCTGCGAGCGGCAAATCGGCCTCGAACAGTTCTGATACGGCCAGGTCGCTGAGCAAAAAGGCCAACACTATTAAGGTGCTATGGCCGAAGAAACCGAGTAGGTTGTTCGTCGCGGCGATTGCAGCCGCAGCAGCGGCCGGTACGCGGGCTTTCATTAAAAATCGAATGTTAATACCTAGGCCGCCAATACCAGCCGGCAGCAAACGGTTGGTAAAGGTGCCGGCAATTTGTACGGCCAGCGTCCGCGCATAACTAACGCGGTTGCCCACCAACAACCTGTAGGTCAGTGCCGCGAACAATAGAGTCGACATGCCGCTTACAAAAGCCCCCGCCACCAACCAGATGTTGGCCGAGCCGAGCGCGTCAAGACTGGTGCTAAACCTATCAAGTTGAGGCAGTAGCACGAAACACGCCAGTAGGATGATGATCACGTTTAATACCGCGTTCCAAGACACCGATGTGTCGGTTGCACGGCGTACGAGGTCATGTCTGCGTTGTCTCACCTGCGTCTCACAATCGCCAAACTGGCTTCGGCTGATAACGTCAACGCGTGCTGACGGCTCCAGGTTTCAAGTGCACGCCGGACGCCCGGCAACGCTTCGGATTGGTAATCATCTACGACAATAATCCCGTTTTTGTTTAGCCGTGGCCAGACGAGCCGGAGTGAATCAATGATGGAGTCGTAGTAGTCACCATCTAGGTACGCGAAGGCAATCTTGTCAGGCACATCACCGGGCTCGAGGTCTTTAAACCACGCTTTATAGATGCGCGGCACCTCTAGGCCCGCATGCTTGAAGTTATTAATCAGCTTTTGCTTGCTAGCTCGTAGTTCACCCGCTTTAAATTGATCGCCCGCTGAGCTATCATCTTGAACAGTTTTATCCGGCAGGCCTTGGAATGAATCATACAAAAATAGTCTACGCTCAGGTTCCTCGTCGAGTAGCCGTTGCAGAAACAGCGCGGTCGTACCCTCGTAACAGCCAAACTCCACGACATCCCCTTCCGCGCCCTGCTCTAAAACCCGGCCGAGCTCACGCAAGATGACGCGCAATTCACTCACTTCCACTTGGTCAGAAACAAGCGGGTATCGCTTTAGTATCGAATCAATCAGTGTTGTGTGGCGCATAAATCAGGCGGCCGGCAGTTGCAGGCCCTTGCCCTCATTGTACGCTAGCTAAGACGCTGCGCGTAGAAGCGCTGTAAACCAAGCGCCACTAGGCTGACGGGCACTATTAAGGCGCCTAGGAGCGGTGTGGTTAGCCAGCCTGCGAATAGAGCCAGCCCCACCGCCGGTACAAACCACAAGAAGAACCTTTTTGCGCCAACTCTCAGCCGCAAATACTCCGCACCCAAGTAGTAGTACGGGAAAACTGTTACCACTAACAAGGTGCTCGAAAGCAGACCGAATATCAGCACAACCGTCAGACCCTCCCAGAATGGGCTGGTGATGGCTAATGGGATGAGTGACACGACCGCCGTCGCGCTGGTCGCGAACAGCGGACGGAACCGCTCGCGCAGGGCTTCTACAGCCGAGTCGACGACGCCCATCCCCTGTCGGCGAGCTTGGTTCGCGTAGTCGGTTAACAAAATGGTGTTCTTGATGCTTAAACCTAAGAGCGCAAAGAAGCCGAGCATTGCGAAGAAGCTGAATGCATTAGATGTCAGATCAAGTCCCAGCGTAATACCGAACAGGCTGAATGGAATAGCCAAGAAAATGAGTATCGGCTGCAGTAAGCTGCGGAACTGAACGGCAAGTAATATATACATAACCGCCAGTAATACCGGAAATGCCAGCGCGAGAGCCGCAAACGAATCTTGGTTTTCTTGCTCTTGCCCAAGGTCGACACCAATGGCGTTACTCGGCAAGCCGTAGCTTGCAAGTTTAGCCTCGTTAAATTCATCGCTAACCGCATTACGGGCGAGTGTCACGAGCGTCGAGGTGTCGTCGGCGTCAAAGCCGGCGGACACCGTAATGATTGGCTTGCCATCACTGCGAATGTATTGATTCTGATTCGAAACCGTTACGTTAACCAAGCGGGCGGTCGTACCGTTTGGCCGGCGTAATTCCGCGCCCTCTAAGAATGTCTTAAGGTCTTCGGCTGCCGTAAATGCCTCGGCACGCTCTTCGGCATTTACCTGCACAATGAAGTCAGAGGCTGGAGGACCAACGTCTATC
>CAYQTN010000062.1:0-4744 GCA_964420445.1 uncultured Candidatus Saccharibacteria bacterium | reverse complement strand
TTGTCTTAGTAAGTAGTAACTTCCATACCATCGTGAACGCCGTACGGGCTGGCAGGACGGTCTTAGCGAATATACGGAAGATGGTAGTGTACTTGCTCGCTACAAGCGGTGGAGAGGTCCTAACGATGCTCAGCGCGCTTGCACTTGGTATCCCTCTGCCTATTACCGCCGTCATGGTCTTGTGGGTCAACCTAGTTACTGACGGCATATCTGTCATCCCTCTTGGCTTAAGCCCTTCAGAATCCCATCATATGAAACAGCCGCCACGCGCGCCGAACGCGCCGCTGTTGAATGGCGTACTACTTACTCGAGCTGTGTTACTTGCCATCACATTGGCAGTTAGCGTCCTGCTGGTGTTCAAGTCTAACCTTCCAAACGGCCAGACCTATGCGCAGACTGCCGCGTTCCTGAGCCTCATAGTCATCCAATGGGCCAACGCATTCAACATGAACTATGAGTTCCGTAGCTGGCTCTACAACCTCGTACGACCGAACTGGAAGCTGGTCATAGCAATTGGCGCTTCGATTGTCATAAATATGTTTGTCTTTATGACGCCAATCAAAAAGTTCTTCGAGCTTGAGTCACTCGCAGCCTCGGACGCGCTTATGGCAATCATACTGCCAGTTACCGCAGCCTTCGTCGTAAGCGACCTGCACAAGATTATCGTCTACCAATACCACCGCGTCATTAAAAAGCGCGCCGCTCACGAACTAGCCTATCCCGACCCGCTTCGCGATTAAATATCTACCCTTCGCGGGTGCTCCAAGCATCTTCCCTCTACATAGTGCATAAAACCTCGAGCGCATTTGTCATTAAAGGTACGAATCCGGTAATCTCGCATTCGCGTATGCAACGTAATGATAGAACTCATACCGGCATGGCTAAAAGTCACGCCCCCGACAATGTCATAGGTCATTTCCTCTAAGTTCACGAACAGCGGTTTCTTGTCTAAGAATATAACCCGCTTGTCGGTTGCCACTAAAGTGACGGAGCCTTCTTTATTAAAGCCGTAAACAACGCCTCCCAAAACCTCATCCAGGTGGATAACAGACGGCAGATAACGGGCTCCAAACCGCCACATGCCATAGGGTGATGCCCCAAGTCTCTTCAGCTCTCGTTTTATGCGCCACTCGTGGTCTGCCTTATTGACAGGTATCGCGTGTGTCGCCATCGCCGTAAGCGCCGTGCGCTTGTCGTAGGCGGTTGGAATGGTATACATCTCGATATCCTCCCAAATGCAGGATGACACGTCACGGATAAAATTGCATTGATGCCCGTCACAGGCAAGCTATGTGTCGGTGTCAGTAAGTGCACGCAAGGCATCGATATCATGTACGATAATGCCTTTGTTTGTAATACTCACCATGCCCTGCTTCTTGAGTGACAGCATTTCCCGGCTGATTGTCTCGCGGGACAAGCCTGTTCTCGCCGCTAAGTCTCCTTCGGTCTCCTTGATGACATAACTGCCGTCTTTTAGCTTATCGCCGAAGCGAAGGGCGTCAATAGCCAGCTCGTACGTCAGCCGGTGTCTGGCGCTACCGGACATAAGCTGTACGATACGGCCGAACAGGCCGTCCATACCACTGTATACACGTCTCAATAGGTCAAACATAACGTCCGGGTGTGCTTTGATAAATTCTACTGCGTCTTCTGTTGGGATAACTCGTACGACGGTCTTCTCTTCGGTGCGATAAAAGAAATTATTGTCACTGCGATTAATTGCCCACGACATCGGGAAGAACGATGGCGGGCGGAAGACGTTCATTACCAGTTCATCGCCGCGGGCAGAAATGTCGTACAACCGCACCCTGCCAGACAGCATATAAAAAATATGCGAAGGGTTTTCTCCACCAAACACCAAAATCTGACCCTTGTCATACGAACGCTCAGGATATGCTGCGAAAGCCTCGGAAATCTTCTTGTGTACTTCTTCTGACATCTAGTCCTCTACGTAGGACTATATCTGTGCTCATATCAGATGTAAAGAGAACGACCTCTAGAAAGTTATTGTGGTATTGGGAAGATAGGACTTAAGCTTGGCTATTGTATCTTGGGTCAGTTGGTTACCACTCACATCCAAGTTCTTCAGTGTTCCGCTTAAATTCTTAATCTCGTTAGGGAATTCCGTAAGGCCATTGTTGCTAAAGTCTAGCAATTCAAGTTTTGTAAGCTGGCCAATTTCAGCTGGAACACCGGTAAGATTATTGTTACTAGCATCAAGTATTACTAAGGGCATCATGCGTATCTCGCCAATCAACGAACCTTCGAGCAAGTTATTGTCTAGGCGTAGAATCTGCAATTTTGTCATTCTGCCCATTTCCGATGGCAAAGATTTCAAGCTGTTATTGGATAATACCAGCTCGGTCGTCGAGGTTTTATTGTAGATATCAGCATCAACCTTTGTAAGGCCTTTGTTGCTAAGGTCTAATTTCGGGCCACTAGTAATAGATTGTTGAGTTGCGCTACCCTCAGTGCTCGATGCTTCCTGCGCGTCTTCAGACGATACAAACGAATCATATGCGATCCAGCCACCGAGCCCAAGCACAGCGAGTACAAGAACACCTATAAGAAAATTCTTCATGATTTACCCTTCTTTGGTTACGAACGGGATGGATTATCTCTTACGCGTCATGAGACGCAAGTTTGAGATGTATTGGTCAGGCTGAATAGCCGGGTGAGCTTTAAGGTAGCTCATGTGCTTATCAACAAACGGTATGCGGTTGTCCGGATACGTATCTAGATTGGCGCTGTAGCTGGACTCGGTGTTGTAGGTCGTGTCATCTACCATTACGAGCAGCATTTTCTTGGCGCTTGCGGCTTCTTCGGTGTCGTAAAAATTGACCTTTTTAAAACTAGACATAGCGTTAGGGCTTCTTTATGCTTTTAGGTTTTTTTACTTCTTTTCGGCCTCGGTCTTTTGACATCGCGTTTGCCCTCTTATAGTTATAGTATAGCTCCGGTTGGATTCTTTGCCTAATGAGGTACGAACGTCAGTGCGTAGCCAGTGCGGCCGGCGCGGCCGGCGCGGCCGATGCGGTGAATGTAGTCATCGTACATTTTAGGAACCGAGTAATTGATGACGTGCGTAATGTCGGCAACATCGATACCGCGGGCGGCGACGTCTGTCGCTACCAACACAGTAACTTCGTTCTGCTTAAAACGGCCAAGAGCGCGTTGGCGCTGGCCTTGGGTCTTGCCGCCGTGTATAGATTCGACAGAAAAACCGCGGCCCTTTAATTCGACATAGAGCCGTTCAACGCTGCGCTGTGTCTCGTCAAAAACGATAACTTTGCTCACATTGCCTTCGTTCAAAACATCGTGTAATTTATCAATCTTTTCCATGTTGCCGTTGTAACGAACAACGTCTTGATGGACGTTCTCGCTCGTAGCACTGGCCTTTAAAGATATCATCAATGGATCGGAGGTAAATCCATCAATCAAGCGACGGACAGGTCCATCAATGGTTGCCGAGAAAAAGAGTGACTGTCGGTTTGGGCGTGCATGGCTGAGGATTTCCGTGACGTCGTGCACAAAGCCCATGTCGAGCATGCGGTCAACTTCGTCTAGGACTACGGTATCAACCGTCGACAGCTGCAATGTGCCGCGCTTGATATGGTCTTTAATACGGCCAGGCGTACCGATAATGATACGGGGGTTTTGCTTTAGGTCGCGCAGCTGCGTACCCATGCTGGTGCCGCCAATAAGCAACGTACCAAAAAGTCCGCTGCCTTTCGCGAGTTGTTTGCATTCTTGCTCAATCTGTTGGGCAAGTTCCCTGGTTGGGGCAATAATAAGCGCCGAAGAGCTTCTGTCAGCCATGAGCTTTGTCAAAATCGGCAACGCGAAGGCGGCCGTTTTGCCCGTGCCGGTGCTAGCGATACCAATAATATCACTGCCGTTTAGTGCGGCCGGGATAGCTTGGTCCTGGATTGGTGAAGGCAAAATATAGCCTTTCGCGGCTAAGTTGGTTTGCAACAGCGGGTGTAATGCAAAATCAGCAAACGCGTTGGTAGGCACGTATGCAATCTGTTCCGCGATAGTAGCCTTTTGTACGAACCTGATTGGGTCGATGTACTGGCCGTTCTTACGGTTGTTAGTTTTGCGCTGGCCGGTACGGCTGCGGGCGTGGCGGCTTGCCACAGATGAGCCACGGCTCATGCGATATGAATAAGACATTAAAAAATGATCCTTTAATGGTTAGTTTAGTACTTGGATTGCCAGAATGAGCCAAAGTACTTGAGGTAAGAACTAACCTGGATCATTTAAAACAATTACCCCAATATTAGCATAAATATTTTCATCAGTCAAGATGTGGCGCAAGCTTTCGGGAAGTATAAAAATCGTGTCGTATACTATAGTCAACTAAGCAAAAACGGAATTATCGTGGACACTCAAAATATATACCCGCAACCCGAAGCAAACGAGAATAAATTAGACGATACACAACCCCCACCCAGTGAAACTCCGAAATTCAATATATGGTCGGTTATATTTTCGAAGGTCTATCTGTTTTTTATTGGTCTGTTTATCATTTCGGTCGTAGGCCTCATTGCGGGTGTGGCGGTAGGCAGGTTCCTGATAAAAGAATCGGGGTATTTCTCCGGTCTCTCAAACGGCATTGGCCTGATGTACTTTGTCGGCCCCCTAACCTTGGCCTTCGGATTTGTCGCTTTCGTCACGAAGCAGTGGAAATACGCGCTCTACCCGATTGTTGCCTTTATGATTGCGGGCGTTATAGATGACA
>CAYQTN010000061.1:0-4744 GCA_964420445.1 uncultured Candidatus Saccharibacteria bacterium | reverse complement strand
CACTGAATAATCCCAGCGCGTTATGCAGATGGATAGCGCGTTCGATAACCGAGATGCTTGGATCTGATTGTTCGCTGTACAGATCGCGCTCAACGATATGTTGGCCGTCATCCGAAACGACAAACAAAGATTCTTGAGCTCCGTTTTCAGCCGACACGATTAGCCTTACTCGCCCGCACCCTTAGAGCCGGTTTGACGCTGGGCGCGTTCTTCGGCAAGCGCTTGTTTCATAATTTCCATGCCACGCTTGCCAGCCGCTTTTTCTGCGGCTGTGAGTATTACAGGCTCCTGGTAGGCAGGATCATGGGCGGTGTCGGGTTCTCTGTCGGCAAGTAGTTTGCCCTGGGCCGACAAGCCACTGCGAGACACAGGCGACCGAGCTGGTACGTCACGGGTAACGACAGCGGGAGCTTCTTCTTTAATCTTTGGGGCAACGTGCGTTGAGGCCGCTTCACCCATGGAAGCGATAATTTCAAGCGTGCGCTCGGGAGTTTCGTAGCCGAGATCAGCCATCACTTCGGAGTCAACACCGTCTGTTCTACCGCCTATCTGATTGTGGCGGACATTGGCGTTGCGAGCTTCGATAAGTTCGTGTGGCTGTACCATACTTACATTATATCACACTTATGCTAATTTGTCTATACCTGTTGACGGCGAGCGTATACTACATAGGTAAGATGTCAAAGTTGTTTGAGGCCGACGACATAACTCTTCCGTCACCGGAATTAACCGCGGTGACCCGCACCATGTACGCCCAGGCGTTAGCGGAGATGGACCAACGGCACGGACCAGACAGTTCATCGCCCAAACGCTATCACACCTCCCGGCATATCCAACGGGTAGTAAGTAACGCCTTTCGTATCAGTAGTGAAATCACCTTCCCTGAGCGCCAGACAGCCTGCTTGTTGGTGGCGGCCTCGTGGCACGATATCGTCTTTGAAATCGGTAATAAAGGCGAAAACGAGCGCCAAAGCGCCGAATACGCTACGGAACGCATGCGCGAGACGGGAGTGTTTCGTGGCAGAGAGTACGACCGAGTGACCGGCCTGATTATGGCGACCCTTACCGACGTTGAAGAATTCTCGCTGACCCAGCATCCGCGAACGTGGCTTGAAAAAGCCTTGTGCGATGCCGACCTAGCAGACCTCGGCAGCGAAACCGGCGAGTACTGGGAAAGTGCCCAAGCGGAGCACGAAGAACGTATTGGGACACCGTTTGCCGACAAATCACGGTCGCACATGCTTGCTCGGCAGGCCGGCATTTTGCGCTCTTATCGGCCGCATTTGCCCGTCTCGGAGGTACTCTTCCCGCATCGTCAGGAAAACATCGCTTTCATTGACCAACAACAACGAGACGCCGCCTAAACGGAACTATCCCCTATGCGCTAGTGTGCGCGAATTTCTTAAGGCAGCTCTAGTATAGAATCTGTGTAGGAGATATTTTGAAGGCTACTCAGCTGCCGCTTTGTCCAGCCGTCGGCTATCATTTTATGCAACTCTGTAATCGGATCGGCAGTCTGAGTGAATTTCAATCTGATCTCTTTATCCGGAAAATACACATAGAAGTTGGCGGACTCTTGCAAAGGCCTGAACTTTGGATCGTTAACGTAGCAATACCTGACATCTTCGTATGAATCGCACGTTTTTTGCGAGCCAACAAAAATATCATATCGATACTTCCCGTCGGTTGTTTCTCTTACATGCAGCGAGCCCCTGCCCTTATTAAACACAGTTACGGCTTCGAAACGTGCTTCGGCAAATAAGCCATACTTTGTAACAAGGACTGTGGACTCGTCCGGAGTATAGTTTGCAGGCTGGTAAATGACCGACTGTTCTACCTGCTCTACGCCCCTTTTTAGAACCAAGTCATCGTACCATTTGCTTTCCCGAATTAGATATAATCCCAGCGCAAAAGCGGCCGCCACAGCTACAATTGTTACCGCAAGAATTCTCTGTTTTCTAGCGGACATAGCGTATCCGCGTCTCTTGTCGAAGAATTTAATAATGTAGCGGGCCACAATCCACACAACCGCTAAAGCCAGCGCGACAGGCACCAAAAAAGATGCAATAACAACAATAACCAGTGGTGCACATTCTATGCCCTCGCAAATTGGACCGGCCAAGTACATAGGCCGATTGTAACAACTAAAGTATCGGCGGGCCTAAGAAATTTAGAACTTATGCTTGGGAAAGCGCAATTGCTCCAGCATAATGCGTTTTGATTGGACTTATTAGTGCACACGTACTTTTACATCCGCTAGGTGGACGATTGCCGGCCGTTGCCGGTGGCCGCCCACCTAGCGATAGGGTTTGGGTAACAGAGAGAATAGATATATGAGTGAACCACGCAATTTCCTCAAGCTGTTGCACGCCCGCCGGGCAGCCGGCAAGCGCGTCTGCATCGGCCTTGATCCGGACATCGACAAGATGAACATCCCCGATGGCGTACCCGACGACACCATCCTCGAGATGCAGCTGCGGCTGTGCATGAAGGTGGTGGATGAGACAAAGTACTTCGCCCTGGCCTTCAAGCCGAACGTGGCGTTTTTCGCTCGCAAGGGCGGCTACCGCAAGCTGATGGAGCTCATCCGCTACATCAACCGCGTTGCGCCGGATGTCCCGGTCATTGTGGACTTCAAGCGTGGCGACATCGGCAACACCAACAAGGGCTACGTCGGCGAGGCATTCGACATCTTCTTGGCCGACGCCATCACCGTCCACCCGTACCTCGGGTATGAAGCGATGGCTCCGTTCCTGGCGGATCCGAACAAGTTCGTCTTCGTGCTGTGCAAAACCAGCAATCCGGGCTCGGGCGAGTTCCAAGACGTGCTGATGCGAGTACCAGAGCGCGACGTGGAATATTTCGGTGTCACCGAGTGCACCATGTACGAGTACGTCGCCTACCGCGTGGCAACCCACTGGAACAGTAACGGCAACGTTGGGCTCGTGGTGGGTGCCACCTATCCAGAACAGCTGGAGCAAGTGCGCGACATCGTCGGCTTCAATATGGAGCTGCTGGTTCCGGGAGTTGGCACGCAAGGTGGCGATGCGAACCTGACGGTTCAGGCCGGTGGCAACACCATCGTGGTCAATGCCAGCAGCTCCATCATGTTCAGCTCCGACATTGGCCAGAGCGCCCTCGAACTCGAGCGCGAACTCCTGAATGCCGAAGGTGTGCTGGTCTAGCTCTCGCTCCCTCAGGCCTAGAAACATGTCCAATCAATACACAAGCGTTCGCCCTAGCCTGCAGCTGCAGGATATGCCTAGGTAGGTATATGTGAGCGCTTGTGATTGATTCCTAGCAGACAAAACCTTGCCTGCCGCGAATCAATCTACAACTAGCTCTGACCTTTTTAGTTGTGCGGTTTCTTGGGAAGAGAAGCCCACTTAATAACTGGTTGGTTGGGGGAGAACAGCCGGAGCGTCCGGCTTTGCCGGCGCGCCGCGCGTTAGGAGGGGGTGCCCCCTTCCTAAAAGGCTAGCCGTCATTTACTCCCAACGAAACACGCGGAAAGCAATGAGGTAGATGACTACCGTCCAGACTGCCAACAGGCCAATCTGAGTGCCGAGTTCGGTTAAGCCCTTGCCCTCGGTCGCTATGAGCCGAATACCGTCTATAACAGGCGTCAGCGGCAGGTACTGAGAAACATTCTGCAGTGTCTCGGGCATGGCGAAGCGCGGGAAGAACGTACCCGATAAGAACAGCATCGGAAAGACGATAATATTGCCCAGCGGCGCCGCTTGGCGTTCGTTGCGAGCCCAGCCGCCAATGGCCAGACCAATGCCAAGGATAGTAATAATACCCATGACAACGAATACTGCCAGTTCGAGATAGTTGCCCACCACCCGTAAATCAAAGACGACAATTGCTACCAGCAACAGAATGGCAGTGGTCAGCAGGCCGATAATAGCCTGCGAGATAGCATTGGATAGAAAATATTGCCAGACCTTGAGTGGGGTGGTGTGCAGGCGGCGTAGTATCCCCTGCTTCTTAAGCTCCGGAAAGACATTGATTGGCCCAAAAATGCCGAGGCCGATGATGGCAAAGCCAAGCAGGCCCGAGAAGGTGTAGTCGAAACGTGACAAGGCTTGCTCGTTAAGCTGTTGAGTTCTGACTGTAAACGGCACGCTGGTATCGACGAATTGGGCGTTGATGCCCTTAAACTGGGCATCGAGTAGCGACATGATGGTCTGGGCGGCTTGCTCGTTGTTGGCAGTGTATACCAGTGTTGCTTCGCCCTTTGGCGCGCCGTCTTGTGCTTGGCCGAAGTCAGCCGGTAATACTATGGCGGCGTTCAACTCACTCCGCTTCATCTTTTCTTTGGCCTGGTCCAAGGTGGTGATGTCTTGTTTTACCTTAAATACCGGGCTGTCCTTGAGCTGATTGGCATATTCGGTCGCGAACGCGCTGTCTGACTGATTGATAAGAGCGACATCGAACGACAGACCGGCGTTGCCACCGAAGATACCGCCGAACACGAATAGAAATATGAGCGGGAACAAAATAGTGAAGAACAACGCCAGCCGGTCGCGGAAGAACCGCCGGGTGTTGATTTTAACAAAGACAAGGACGGTAAAAAGTTGTTTCTTCATGCTACTCCCTCAAATGCTTTCCGGTCAGATCAATAAAAACATCCTCAAGGTTTGCCTGCTGAACGATTTCCTTCTTTTTAAAGCCCTTCTTAAGTAGACCTTTAATGAGGTTCTTGGGCGTATCAATAGTGATAATACGACCGTTATCCATA
>CAYQTN010000060.1:3948-4766 GCA_964420445.1 uncultured Candidatus Saccharibacteria bacterium | reverse complement strand
CAATTGAGCGTAGCTTAACGGCGCCAGTGTGACGATGTTCATAGCCTGCGTCAAACCACGGGTGAAGAGGCTCGATCCGTGAGCGCGCGGCAGAAAGCCAATTTCTGAGCTAAGCGGGCGGATCTCGGTAGGCTCGCGTCCATCTGGGCGAGCACCGTCCACTAAGATACCGTTTCTGACGTCCTTATTGGCGGCGCTGGCGAATGCCTCTTGGTAATCGTTCTTCACTTTGTCCCAGTCATCACCGAGCTTCTCCGAGAAGTGCGTAATCAATGCTTCGCGCAGTTCATGCATCTTGGCGTGACGCTCAGGCATTGGCAGGCGCAGTTTGGCGCCCATCTTGCCCTTTAAGAACGCGTCGACTTCTTTCTGAATCTTCTCGTCGGGCAAGCTCAATTCATATTCGCGGGCAACCACGCCGACTTTCTTGGCAAGCTCCTGCTGGATTTTCACGGCTGGCTGAATGGCCTTTTGCGCGAATTCCAAAGCTTCAATCACCTGTTCTTCGGTTGCTTCGTTGGCACCGGCTTCAACCATCATGATGGCATCGTGCGTACCGGCTACAACCAGGTCGAGCACGTTGTCGTTTAACTCCTCAAGTGACATGAAGGCGGCAGGCTTGCCGTCTTTCAGGCCAACACGGACACCGGCAACCGGGCCATCAAACGGTGCGCCTGACAGCGTAAAGGCGGCCGACATGGCAATCATAGCGACCATATCCGGACGGAAGCTCGGATCCATGCTCAAGACTGATGCCACACCTTGGGCCTCGTGACGATAACCCTTTGGCCACAATGGGCGGATGGGGCGGTCAATCA
>CAYQTN010000060.1:0-3938 GCA_964420445.1 uncultured Candidatus Saccharibacteria bacterium | reverse complement strand
AGGATAGCTTCGTCCGACGGGCGGCCCTCTCGCTTAATGAAGCGGCTGCCGCTGATTTTGCCGGCGGCGTAGAACTTTTCTTCGTAATCAATGCTTAACGGGAAGTAGTCGAAGCCGTGAAGCGGCTTGTCGCTGACCATGGCGGTACCAAGTACGACCGTATCGCCGTAGCGCACCAAAACGGAGGCACTGGTGCGAAAACCGACGCGGTTAACCTCGAGTGTAAGCGGGCGGCCGCAAAACTCGGTAGTAACGCTGATTATGTCTTTGTTAAAAGGATTAATTGTTGTTCCCACTGGAACTCCTTTACTTAGGCCGGTTGGTGGCAAGGTTCAGATATACGAGTGAAATGCCGAGACTTCGTATAACTGTGCTCTGCAACCAAAACCGGGCGTTTGTTAGCTTTACGTGCATTTCAGCGGGAGCACCGCGTCGGATGCGCCCTAGAAATGAGCGAATTTATTTACGGAGGCCCAGGGTTTCGATTGTTTTGAGATAGGTGTTGGCATCTTTTTCGGCGACAAACTTGAGCAACTTCTTGCGTTGACCAACCATTTGAAGCAAACCGCGGCGTGCGGCATGATCTTTCTTGTTGATCTTCAGGTGCTCAGTCAGCTCGGTGATTCGAGCGGTCAAGATACCTACTTGGACGACAGCCGAACCGGTGTCGTTTTTGCTGGTTTGCATTTTTGCAATAACCTGCTGTTTTTTCTCACGTGTAATCATAGCTAGCACCCATAGTATCAGATAACAACACTTTACGCAAGGGGTTCGGGCGGGTTCGGGCGGTAGGCGCGGGTGTGCTCATGACCGGCCGGATGACGTCCGGCAGTCTCGTCGAGCTCTGTCTCCTGCTCTTCGGAACGCTTGGGGCTAAGCGGCAGGACAACACCGCTATCTGCGGATGCGTCGTCGTCCGGTTGTACCCCTTCGTGGGCGGGTGTGCTCGGTACTTCTGCACCTGTCATACCCCTATTATCTCACGCCTAGACAACGGTGATGTCAGACAGCTTAAAGTCTTCTACCATAACAGCGTCTTTAATGTCGAACGCACCGACGCTGGTGCGCCGAAGCAGGCTCAAGTACGCGCCCGTACCCAAATGCTCACCAATGTCGCGCGCTAGACTACGGATATACGTGCCACTGCTAACCGTAACGGTGAAACGTACGCTCGGGTAGTCGTAGTGCACGTCAGAAATGTCATAAATCGTTATAGTACGAGGCTTCATTTCTAGCTCTTTGCCTTCTCTAGCGAGTTTGTATGCTCGTTTGCCATCTACTTTGATGGCGCTGAACTTGGGCGGCACCTGCGACTGCTCACCAACAAATGTGTGCAAGGCTTGCCGGACCGTTTCTTCAGTCGGTATATCGTCGCTCATTTTGGTCTTTTCGCCCTCTCCGTCATCTGTTGTGGAGGTAGACCCTAAAATGAGTTCAGCTTCGTATGTCTTATCGAGTTTAGAAAATTCAGAAGCGCGCTTACAGTACGTTCCAGTCACAATAACCAGCAGTCCGGTCGCCAGTGGGTCAAGCGTGCCGGTGTGGCCTACCTTAGGTCGCTTAACGCCTGTCTCCTGCCTTAGACGGCCGCGGATTTTGGCCACGACATCAAAAGACGTCCAACCTGCTGGCTTATCAATAAAAACAATTCCATCCATACCGGCCAGTATAGCCTACTGCTGGGGCATGAGCGGTGGTGGTACCGGTGGCGGAGGCGTACCGTTCTCAGTCGGCGACTGCTGGTTAGGCACCGACGGAAGGCGCAGCTCTTCGTACGTATGTGGTTCTGGAGCTTGAATTTGCGGGCCATATTGAGCGCCAACATCAGCACGGGGCTCTGGATGATCCGAATCATAGCCCGCCTGCGAGATAGCATCTATAACGGCACTACGGGCGCTATCCAAATCTGCCGGAGGCGAGGCCTCGACATGCGGACTGTGAACTGTTTTTTCTATGTCTAGAAGCGTGTCTGTATCATGAACTTCCGGTTTAGTATCAGCCGAAACTTCAGGTGCGGGCAGGTCTGCAACGGCCGGCAATACCTCGGCCGGTGGCACGAACGACGCATCAGGGGTTATTGTTTCACCTCGGTTACCTGTCTCAGGCTGTTGGGGGGTGGGTGCTGCTGAGGTCAACGGATCGATATTTTGCGTCGGATCTGGTGTCGCGGTTGTCGTAGAACTGAACGGTGGCGTATCGGGGTTGCCTGGATCTGTTGGAGGCGTATCCGGTTGCTCGGGTTCAGCCGGTAAGGGATTGATGACTTTGTGTTTCGGGCTCTGCGCTGGTGGGCGCATCATATTACCGTGCTCGTCGATGTGAATCTGACCGTCTTCAATCTGCGGCTCTTCAAGCGCTAGTCCCGGAGGAGGTGGCAAGATAGGTTCAGAAGCTTGATCGGGTGGCTCTGCCGGAGCGGGCGGCGGTTCGCTCGAAGACGGCATCAGCGGATTAACCGCT
This sequence comes from uncultured Candidatus Saccharibacteria bacterium, assembly GCA_964420445.1. Taxonomy (GTDB): domain Bacteria; phylum Patescibacteriota; class Saccharimonadia; order Saccharimonadales; family JACDBH01; genus CAYQTN01. Next base: position 1,478 of record CAYQTN010000060.1, on the reverse strand, counting down.
TCCGTATCAGGAGCCGGCGTCAGAAATAGCTCTGTTTCGGGTGTATGTGTCGGTGTCTCTGTTGCCTGCTCAACTGGTTGAGGTTCAGGCGGAGGCGGTGCTGAATCTTTTGCTTCTTCTCCGTGCGCAATTGACAGCGAGCCGTCATCTTGAGGCGCCGCTGCGGGGACAGCTTGCTCGTTTGGTGCGGCTGGCAAAGGCTGTGCCTCTGTAGCCGGCGCTGCTTTCTGCAGTTCGTTGGCAATAAGTTGCTGGTTAGCGCCCGCCGCCATCAGCTGCGCCGCCATAGTCATAACCTTCGGCGTCGTCTTAGGGTTACTAAAGCGTTCAGTCTCAGACACGATGCCAGTCAAGAAAGCGGTAGCCATCTGTGAATCAATCAAACCGCCTTGAAATGCTTCACTGATACTGACCAGCATTTCACTCAAACTGCTCGCCGCTGGCTCCTGCCAGTTAACTGTGCCAAGGGTCGATTCACGCTGGCCGGCCGTGATAGTAACTACGGCGGCATCGTGCAGAATGCGTCCGTGAGCGGTAATCGCCTGGTCAAGCTCTTCTCGCTGGGTAACGCCAAGGGCGACAACCACATCAACATTAAAATCACCTTGGGTAAACTCAAGGTCCTTCTCTGTAATAGAGGTTCGGTACGGTGTAATAAAAATCCGGACAACATTCTCTTCTACTTTGTAGCGCAGTTTGTCAGCTTTGCTCTTGTCGAGAGAGATTATAAAATCACGCAAGCTGTCGGTGTTGGTCTCGAGCGTTTCTTCGGGCTTAAGGAATTCGAGCGTTGAAGGCACTTCACCGCTAAACACAGCAGTGGCGTGCTTGCCAAGCTTGTTCAGCATCAGCGTGAAGCCGATGCATGCCGCCAGTTCGTCGACACTCGGATTAGCGCGCACCGTAACCAGCACATTGGCGGCTTGGCGTACACGTTCGACAACCTGTTGTTTGGGAGTTGCTGCTGCCTCTTGGCTGCTTGGTTCCATATTTTTCTTTTTTTATGTTTAGAGAACTCCTTGGCACAATAGCATAAACGGCTTCAAAAAGTCCAGTGGTTCGTCGGGGTTATAGCCACGCTTTACAAACAGGGGCGAAACCGCTATAGTAGCCCCGAAGCAAAATAGTAATTCTAAGTAAGGAAAAACTCATGCCAATCATCAAATCAGCTAAGAAGCGTGTCAAACAGACTCGCAAAGCGACTGTCCGCAATGCTCGCACCAAGCGCAGTTTGCGCAGCGCGCTGAAATCGTTTGTCCGCAAGCCGTCGGCCACCGGTCACAGCAAAGCTCAAAGTAACCTCGACAAAGCTGCCAAGAAGGGCCTAGTCCACAAGAACAAAGTCGCCCGCAAAAAGCGACAGCTCGCCGCTACTGCCAAGAAAGCCGGCGTCAAACCTACTGCCAGCGCGAAGAAAACTGTCGCTAAAAAGCCTGCGACCAAAAAAGCTGCACCGGTTAAGAAGGCCCCTGCTAAGA
>CAYQTN010000059.1:0-4823 GCA_964420445.1 uncultured Candidatus Saccharibacteria bacterium | reverse complement strand
CACGAGCCGCCAAAACCTATGACATCGCCAATCGTTCTTTTTTGTATACTAACTTCAACTCATTTTCGCCATTTCTAAAAAAAGACATCATAAAAGGGGCACCCTTTATGGGCTACACCGCCCTAAAGTCGTTAGACGACTACGTCAGCAACTACGTCAGCGATATCAGGCTCAAACAGATACTTGAATACCCTATGGTTTTTCTCGGGACATCACCATTTGATGCGCCCGCCTTATACCACCTTATGAGCTATATGGATTTTGAAGAAGGCGTCTACTACCCGAAAGGTGGTGTCCATACGGTCATCGAAGCCTTGGTGACTATCGCACAGACTAACGGCGTAGCCTTCCATGTTAGTAGTCCCGTAGCTGAGATAACCAACATCAACGGCAAAGCAAGCGGTGTAAGACTTGAAAATGGAGATACACATCAGGCAGAACTGGTTATCAGTAACGCCGATGTTCATTTTACCGAGACCAAGTTACTGTCAGCAAAAAGCCGGACATATCCTGAATCATACTGGCGCAAGCGCAATGCAAGTCCTTCAGCGCTGCTGTATTACCTTGGCATTAAGGGTGAGTTGCCACAACTGGAGCATCATACGCTTTATTTTTCTGATAATTGGCGCGAGAACTTTGACGCAATCTTTAAAACGCAGCAGTGGCCAAAAGACGCATCAATGTACATTTGTAAACCAAGCCAGACAGACCCAACAGTCGCCCCGAAGGGCCATGAAAACATCTTTATTCTGGTTCCTTTACCGGCCCGAGAGATGAATGAACAAGAAGTTACTGAGCTGAGTGAACACTACTTTGGTCGGTTCAAGCAGATAATCGGCGAGCCGGACTTGGACAAACGCGTTGTGTACAAAAGGGTATATACGCCGAACGATTTCGGCAGCGACTATAACTCATGGCAAAACAGTGCCCTCGGCTTAAGCCATACTCTGCGTCAAAGCGCCTTTTTCCGTCCACTCAACAAAAGCAAAAAACTTAAAAACCTTTACTACGTCGGCGGTAATACTATACCGGGCATCGGGCTGCCGATGTGCCTTATAGGGGCGGAGCTCGTTTATAAACACGTGGTAGGCGACCGCAGCAACACCCCGCTTGAGCGGTTGCTTCCAAAGGAGCAGCCATGACCTCCTACTTCTACTTGCTAAGCTTGATTGTCTCAATCGGCGGGCTGGCATTGCTAGACAGACGCTACACCATCGCCTTTTTTAAAGACAAACGTGCTACGGTTTTAACCATATTTGGTACTGTAGTCTTTTTTCTGCTGTGGGATCTGCTTGGTATACGTTTAGGCATATTTTTTGTCGGAGACTCCCAGTACTTAAGCGGCATCCGTCTTGCCCCTGAGCTACCGATTGAAGAAGTGTTTTTCCTTATTCTCCTTAGTTACGTAACATTACTGACGTGGCAGAAGGTTGAAGCGCTATGAATACCTACCTTGCACTGAATCTGCTCGTTCTATCGCTGCTGGTGTGTATTGTATTTGTTGCCGGCGATAAATTCTTGCGCCGCCGCTGGCTGATTGCCGCCAGTGCGCTGCTCGTCATGACAGCCGTTTTCGACTCGGCTATCATCGCGGCGGGCATAGTCGGCTACAGCCCGCAGAAGTTGCTAGGTTGGTACGTCTGGAGAGCCCCAATAGAAGATTTTGCTTATACTATTGCGGCGCTCCTTCTCGTACCGCTGCTCTGGAAACGAACGAGTGCAAAAAAATGAGAGCGCTCAAACGATTATTCTGGTCATCGCGGCCGATTTCTTGGGTCAATACAGCCTATCCGTTTGCTGCCGCATATCTGATTGCTGGCGGTTCCGCATCAACCGTTTGGGCAATAGCGACCTTTTATTTTCTCTTGCCGTACAACCTCATGATGTACGGGATAAATGATATTTTCGATTACGAATCAGACCTGCAGAATCCGCGTAAAAAGGGCCTGGAAGGTATCGTATTACAAAAGTCCTTCCATCGTCTGATGGGTTTGACGGTGATCGCTTTAAACGTACCGTTTATATTGTATTTGTTGGTGCGGGGAACTACGGCGTCGAATCTTGTCCTTGTGTTTGTTATATTCATGGTTTTGGCGTACAGCTTGCCGAAATTACGCTTTAAAGAACGGCCGTTCCTTGATTCGATTACATCAGCTTCGCACTTTGTTGGTCCTATGCTGTTCGGATTAACGCTTGTCGGCTGGCAGTCATTGTACTGGCCATACGTGACGGCATTTTTTGCTTGGGGTATGGCTAGCCATGCTTTTGGCGCCGTTCAAGATATCATCCCGGATCGCAAAGCCGGAATTGGTTCCATTGGCACTGTCGTCGGCGCGCGCCGTACCGTCCGCTTGTCGGTGGTGCTTTATAGCTTCAGCTCGATGCTTGTAGCCCTTCAAGGCCCGGCTGGTTTTGGTGTCGCCCTGGCAGGCCTACTTTATGCTCTGAATGTAGCTCCCTACTGGCAAATAACAGATGATTCATCTGCCACTGCTAACGCCGGTTGGCGCCGATTTATGTGGCTTAATTTCATTGCCGGTGCGGCCGTTACTATGACTCTTATAGCAATTAATCTATAAGTACGACTCTGCGCAAAGTTTGCGACAATTTTGATCGGCCGCCCTCGCCACGATATGTTTTGTCGGTAATCCAAATAGTGTAGCCAGCAAGCATCAGCATTTCTCCGGCTAATGCCATGTGATACCAATTAAGTAAGTGAGAAGACCCCAGCGTAATAATGCCGCCTACAACAATTAGCAAAAAGGAGCAAAAACGGAAAAACCGCCACAGCTGAAATGATTGGTCTCGGCGCGTTTTTGTGAGCAGGGTATCAACTACTACGGTAGCCGCCATACTAACTCCTGCGACAGTCACACCGATGATGTGTATGCGGTAAGGAAGCGGCTCCCACGCCACCGGCATTAGTGCAGCAACATAGAGTCCTAGCACCGTCAGCCCCACCAATGTCGTAACCGGTCTGGCATGGCGTAGTGTTCGCTTTAAATAATTGCGCCAGCGCCACAAGCCGTAGGCGCCAAAAAATAGCGAAGCGGCCAAATAAGGTGCGGTACGAACATCACGGCCGAAATCGCTCACCGCGGTAGACCACAGCAGCATGTCCGGACGTATTAAAAAGCACACTAAAAATCCTAATGACATAATGAGCACCCCCGTCGCCCCCCAGAAGCGACCATGTAGTTTACGCATCAGTTGGAATATAACTACTTTGTCAGCAATAAAGCGTACGGTCTTCTTGCCATATCGCAGCGTGTAAGAAGGGTAGGAGGGTCGTTTTGATTTTTTTGTTTTAGCCATGAGCTTATGTAGGAGTATATCACCAAGAGAAGATGCAAGTGAAACGTAAGATAACCAACATTTTGTTAGGATAAAACCTCACAGCCCGCTAACCACAAGGCACGATATGCTTGTTCTTATCAAAGTAAAGAAAGGAAACGTATCATGAACGATGGAGATTATCGCTCAGCCAATCGACCAAGTGCTGTATCTTGGATTGCATTGTTCCTAGCCCTTGTCGCATTAACAATCGCCTGGTTGGCCTACAACCGTGCCGGCAAAGATCTAGAGGACTCGGCCGCAGACACAGTAGAGTCATCGTTCCAGCAAACCGATGAAGCCGCAGGTGATGCTGCAGAAAGCGCCGGAGATACCGCTCAAGATGCCGTAGACGCTACAGAAGAAGGCTTGGACACAGGCCCTGACGGCGTAGACGACGGCACCCAATAATACGTTCTTCACCTCTGAAAACGGCTTTGCCGATGGCCTATAGTCTTGTCTTACAGCGCCATATCAGCTAAAGCCGTTTTTCTTATTACTACAGATCTTACTCTTCGAGCGCGGCGTCCAGTTCGGACGTGTCCAGCTGCTCATCGATATCCTGACTGTTCAACTCAGCAGCTGCGCTATCAAGGTCTTCTGCGTTTTCAATAGGTGTCGCTTCTTCGGCTTGCTGGCTGGTACCACCGTTAGTAGTCTCGCTCTTGTTTTGATCATAGAGCCGCCAGCCGACAAAACCGACAAGGCCTAAGACCGCCAGCACTAAAATTACTTCTACAACCCCAAAACCCGCTTGTGTTCGTAGTGATTTCATTACTCTTCAGTCTCCCCACCCTCAGTTTCATTTGTCGTTTCGTTCTCGGCTTCTTCGTCAGCGCTTGATTCATCATCGGCTTCGGCTTCAGCTTCAGCTGCTGCAGCCCTCATCGAGCTAATCAAGTCAACCAACGCTTGGCGATAGGCCTTTAGACTGTCCCGAGCCTCACTAACCGCTGTACGGTAGCCGTCCAGTTGTGTGCCCACATCGTTAGCTTCACAATCAAGCTCGAACTCGTAACTTCCAACTGCTTCGGCTGAGCTGGCGGCGTTAGCCTTCGCGAGCTCGACTGCTTCAACCAGTTCGTCATAGCTGGAAACTGTCAGCTGACCAGATTCGTAAAAGCCAACAACTCTGGTATAGAAGCTATCCATAACTCCTTGCAGCGTCGTTACGCTCTGGGCAAGCCTTGGCATACGCGCCTGTAGTTGTTCCTGCCTACGTTCGCAGACGTCTTGCTTTACTTGAGCCTTACGGTCTTCTACTTCTTGTCGTATCTCTGCGACACGCGTTTCACGGCTTTCAGCCCGTTCCAGGGCGCGTGCCCGGGCGGCTTCACGTTGTTCTTGCGCGGAAACTTGTTGCGCTGTCACGGCAACCGGAGCGACCATTGCAAACGCGATCGCTACAGCAGCCGTTAGCTTGATTAATCTGTTCATAGTGCCTGATTTCCTTTTACTTACGTTACCCTCGCTTACATCATAGTACCGCT
>CAYQTN010000058.1:0-4845 GCA_964420445.1 uncultured Candidatus Saccharibacteria bacterium | reverse complement strand
GTCTCAATCAACAACTTCGGAGTCGTTATCAATTTTATGCAAAACAGCATGAACGCTCAGCCTTCGGCAGTCGCACGCGTCGGCATGAGCTTAGAGCACGCCAAGAGTGTGATGGAAGTGCTCAGTAAGACCATCACACAAGCAGAATCTGCCAAAACACCGAAGTCACTTCCGAACAAGGTGTCCTCGAAGCCTCAAAAACGAAAATCCTAAAATCTATTTCCGGTAGATAATCGGCGACTGTTTTACGTAGTCTCGGGTCATAACTAGGTCGGCCATGGCTTTTGTGACGTCTTCGCGGTGGATTGTGGCTTGCGGCGCGGGTAAGACGTTGCGCAGCTTGTAGTGCCCCTTCTTGCCCTTGTCGCTCATAACCGGAGAGCGCAGGATAGTCCAGTCAAGATCACTGGCCCGATAGGTGCGGATGTGTTCTTCGCCGTCGCGTAGCACCTTTCCGGCGGTGAATGTAAAAACGATGTGTGTCCAGCGCTGCGTGAGGTTTGGTTTGTCGCCAAGGTCTCGCGCGTCGGCTCCGGTAAGGGAAACAACTCGTTTGATACCGGCTTTTTGCATGCCTGCCACTATGTTGCGAGCGCCGCTGCTGAGAATATCCTTCGTTTTAGTACCCCATGAGCCTAAAGCGCTCAGGACAGCGTCGTTGCCGGCAATTGCTTCGGCGACATCGTCGGCGTTATGGATATCACCGCTAATAACCTTAAGATTCTTCTCTTCCGCAAACTGGTTTGGCCCATAGATAAACGCGGTTACCTCATGTCCACGGTTCAACATCTCGGCCACAAGCCGTGAGCCGATTCGTCCGGACGCACCAAAAATAACAACTTTCATACGCTTATGTTACGGCCTTTTGCCGGTCTTTAAAAGCGTAACAGGGGTGAGCTATCTGATGTTTGACTTGCAGATGAATGAACCTTCGCTCAGGCGTACCCGGAATGCGTAGATGTAAGGAGATTCGACCGGTTCAAAGACGCGATTTAAGCTGTCGCAGGTCGCCGATACCTTATATTGCATCTGTCCTACTGCTGTCGGCTCGGTATCCACTATCGTGTAGGCGAGTGCTGTTTCGGGGTCAACTACAGGTCCGGTTTCCTGCATAGTCTGGGCGTCAGCCGCGGTTTTCGGGTAACCACCCTTACTTATCCTATATGCGGCCGCCTTGAAGCTCATCTCAAGCACGTGCTGTTTGCGCTCATTATCAGCATCGGATAGTTTTATGTCATCCCAATTTTCGGTTGCCGAATATTGTTTGGGGCCTGTATCTTCCGCCGGAGCGTTGACTCGGTCACCAAATACTTGCAGCGCGGCATACCCGACACCGCCTATTACTAGGCAAAGTATAAAAAAGCCGACAAATGAGAAGCCTTGCTCTTGCTTATGCATACGGATATTTAATCATGACTGCAATGCGAGAGAAAGCCGGGCAGGGGTTAACGGACTTTTGAGGTGATAAAACGGGCGATTGTTCGCGAGCCAGCTACTATGCCAAAAAATATACCGGTTACGTGGCTCCACCCCGGCAGGGTCTTTTCTTTTGCGCCCATGATTATCGTGTCTGCAACTGGAACAGTTTGATCCTTCCAGGGATGAATAGACATAATGTTCTTGCGCTGCCGAATGTCGAGTTTGGCCATCGACTTGCCAAGCCGCTGCAATGATTCCTCGAAGTCGGGATTTTTATCATATGTATGCTGCGGGACGGTCTGTGGGTTGTTAATCTTTCCGCAAATGCAGATAACCCGAGTAATGTCGTCCGATGAGGCGTATGCGTTCAATACGGCACTGGCGCCGGCACTTACACCGACAAGTGCCACGCTGTGTCCTGCAGATTTCAGTTCTTTAACCTTGCTGAGGAGGCGGTTAAGCTTAGTATCTATACCCTCTTTTCTATTCCATCCCAGCGGGAGGTATAGCGGCTTTACGCCGAATAATCGCCAGAGCTTTATTGCTGTCGACTGTCCATACGAGTGTTGATCGCCGAGTCCGGGTATGTAGATTACGCAGTGAGCCATCAGGTAATGATAGCAGACAAGTGCGGCTATCTAGGGGGTGGTTGAGCTGACTGACCAAGCTCAGCGAAGCTAACCCTGAGCTACCTCGTACCGAGGCTTTGCTCTTTCACGAGCTCATCAACATTTTTTACAATTTCTCTAAATACCTCTTCGGAATAATTCTCCCGCTCCAACTGTGACGTGGCAATACGTCCCTCTTCGCCGATGTCGGTCACATCCCACACCTTAGTATTCTCAGGTACTTTGTATTGCTCACTCGCTTCATTAAAAGCTATCTTATTCAAGAAAACTGCGATATCTGACTCATCCAGAAGTTCTTGTTTTAGGTCATCTGCGTAGTGGTTCTTGGCGTACTGCTGAATGCCATGTCTGTTAAGTAGGGCCAAAGTTTTTGGGAAGTTCACACTATTATCCTTCTTGTGTTTGCTAGCAACAGTCCCGCTGGACAAGACCGTTAAATCAGGAATGTGCAGTGAATTTAAGTATGCCTCCGCAATGATGCTGCGAAACGCATTTCCACGACAAATAAACTGAACAATCATAATGACATCATACCAGAGAAAAAGCACCCCCGATGAGGTGCCGGAAAGAGAACTGGTGCACCCGATAGGATTCGAACCTACGACCTTTGGTACCGGAAACCAACGCTCTATCCAGCTGAGCTACGGGTGCGCGCCAGATGATTGTATCACCAGACAGGAGATATCTTTAGTTATGCCGCGTACGTTTAAGCGGCTTTGGGCTGCAAAATGTAATGTGCCTGCTCGCTGACAAGAGCGTGAATAACAGCCCCCGCACGCTCTTTATAAAGCATTGTCGCTCGTTCTCGGATGCAGTCACCTCGATTGTTGCCAGAATCGAAATAGCCGTTTGTGCGCGATGTTGCGGCGTCAAAATAATCCGCCATGTTGGTGGCGCGCACAACGAAAGCGAGCCATTTCATCATAGCCGGGTCGTTCTGAAAATGCTCTGAAGCTTCAACCCATGGGACTCCGTAGGGCAATTGCCCTGGCGCTGCAATGAGGTGGTGGCAACCGGCGGCAACTTTCGCTTCTGGAGGCAGGTATAGTTCTTTGTCCTCGATAAGCTCGTAGCCTTGGGAGGGGTGGGGATACATTTGGGGCATGTCACGAGCCCGGATAAATTCACCGTAACCGGTACGGCCAAGCGAGCGAAACAATACGATTCTATCCGTGAATTGTTTGCCAATATCATGGCTGGCACCAGAAATGCGGGCAAGCCCGACATGGAAATCGTCTGCGAATTCTGTCCCACCGGTTGCGCGTACTATGGCGCCGGTGTAACCGCCGACCCGCCGGGCGTGATTGCCCAGCTCGGGGTCAATCGTACCAGCCTGAATATCTAAAACTTCGTCGAGCTGTTCTTGGTAATCGTTAAAATCACCCAGCCCCAACGTGAACTCGCGGAATCCGTGAGCAAGGTCCTCGGTAGTAATCCACTCCGGGGCTTGGTGGAATTGATCATCAGCGCATGAATACGAACGTGACTCAACGGGAGCACTCATAATTATTGCTCTTTACCTCTGACTATAATTATAGACCTGGGTGTCAATGCTCCGAACGGGCGCTGGATGTCTACTGGTCGGAATTCAATTGGTACTGCGTGCCATCGTCCAGAGTGGTGGCGATAAAGTATTTTTCGCACGGGCTAGAGAACCGGCCACAGCCTTCTTCGCCACTATTTAATGACGATACGTACGCATATTGTGAACCGTTCAGACCGATAAGTCTGCCGCTCGGGTCTTTGAATATCTCTAGGTCGGCGCCCGGCATAGTGCCGCGAATGAACGATTCTTGCTCGACACTCATCTCGTATCGTTCCGGGTAGTAGCCGTATTTTGCTTTGTACATCTCGAGTGCCGTCTTGATTCCTTTTAGGTCGGCAATACGTTCTTTGTCGGATTCACTGTTGCCAGTCTGGAACCGGCCATTAAAGAACCGCGACCACACAACACCGAAGCTAAGGGTATCAGTCAGTTTCTGTGCCTCGGGTTGGGTTATCTCATTGTCTGGAGCAGAAACGAGATTAATACTGAGTGTTGCGTCTTTGAAGGGGCGTCCGTCATAAGATAGCTGATGTACTCGCTTTGTCTTTAGGTCTACCCACAGACTGATGTCAATTTGGTCGGCAAAGGCATTAGAAGAAGAGTATATCTCGAATATTTCTGATAGTAACGGTGTGCCAATGGTTGACTCCAATTGCTCGAGGGTACGCTTAAAAGAAGTCTTATCAACACTAATATCGTATTTGCGCGTCTTTACGCCGTCTTTTTCTTCTGTCTCGCCAACTGTGTATGATGATTCGGCAAAGGCAGCTGTTTTAGTCTCTGCCTGAGTACTGACCGGTTGGTCGAAGATGAACTCATCGATTTCTATCCACTTGTTTTGTGAGCTATAAATTTCGGAGGTATCAACAAACTCGGCGATATGCTCCTGTATGCCTTTTATGCCGGTGCCGTTGCTGTATCTGCTGGCGAGCGTCTGGGTACTTTCAAAGCCGTTGAAAAGTACGAACGATTTACCGTTTACCCGTTGGGCAGAAACGCTAGGGCTAACCACAAAGGTGCTGGCGTTGACATCGGTATAAAAGTTGCCGTCATCATCAGTTCTAATTGTGTAGGTAAAATCGGGGTCGTTTGCCCCGGCCTGGTCAAGTCGGCCGCTCACCGTGTAGTTGCTAATATCACTCGAAAAGTTCTCTGCGGCCTGTTTAAGTACGGCTTCGGGCGTGTTTGGTAAGTAGACAAACCAGCCGTATAAGCCCGCGGCAACGATAGCGAAAAAAGCGGAGGAGAGTA
>CAYQTN010000057.1:0-4952 GCA_964420445.1 uncultured Candidatus Saccharibacteria bacterium | reverse complement strand
GGTTGGTGGTAATAACGACCTTGCTCTTAAACCCTGGGGTTTTGGCGGGGTCTCGTAATACTCGTAGGATCTCAATACCGGTGATGCCCGGCACCATAAGGTCGAGCAGAATAATGTCGTAACTGTTGGTCTGGGCCACGCGCAGGCCGTCTATGCCATTTAAGACGGTTGTCGGCTTGTAGCCGGCTTTCCGAAGCGCGCGTTCGTATAATTCGCCGATGAAGAATTCATCCTCTATGCAGAGCACTTTTCTAGCTTGTGTGGTTGGTTCGGTCATAGTGCCTCCTTATTGCCTGTAGAGCGAGTGATTTTTTATCCAGCCGCTTGCTTGGCGTTCAATACCGTCTTTTGATTGTTCGGCTTCACTAGCTACCTTGCTATACGGTTGCAGGCTAAAGCCGAAGGTGCTGCCCTCGCCCTCTTTGCTGCTGACCCAGACACCGCCACCGTGAGCGGTAACAATGGCTTTAACCAGATACAATCCAAGTCCGCTGCCACCAACGGCATTACGCGAGCGGTGTGAGCGGTAGTACTTTGTGAACAGTTCCTTGAGCGTGCTCTCAGGCATGCCCATACCGAAGTCTTGGACGACCGTTTCTATCGTACCATCCTTGCCCAGTGACGCCTTGACGATGACTTTTGGCGACTGCCCGCTGTACTTGATGGCATTGTCTACAAGATTACTGACAACTTCGTACATGCTGATTTTATCAATGCCGACTTTAGGTAGATTGGGCTCAATAGACAATTCAATCACTTTGCCGCGGACGCTGGCGCGCAATTCAAGGTCCTTGACGATACTGCTTAGTACAGTGCTCCAATCGTCCTCTCGGAGCGTGAGCACGAGCTGGTTCTCGTCTACGCGGGCGACGTTTAAGATGTTACTAACGAACGCTCCGAGGCTTTGTGAGGCGGCGCTCATTTTGCGCATAAACTCGCGCAGTTCCGGATTTAGTTGCCCGCCAAGTTCATCCTCAAAAACTTCTATATAGCCGCGCAACACAGTTAGCGGCGTACGTAATTCGTGAACTGCCAATGCGACGTAGCTGGTGGCTTGGTCCTGCGCGCCATATGTCTTGCTGTGATCAAACAGAACGATAACCACTTCGTTGCCGTCGGTGCCATTCTTGCTGTACGCCGCTGCCATATCAACTTGTTTAACGGTTTTTGTGTCATCCAGATTAACCCGGACGTGCTCCCAGGTATGGGTATCGGTTGCCCGGTGCGCGGTAGATTCTTGTAGCCATGTGTCGAATGTATCGTCGGTCATAAAAGACAGCCTGAGGACATCGTAGATGTTTTTGCCGTCAATCTTTTCTTTAGGTAGCGCTAATAAATCCGATACGGCCGAATTGGCTCCGGTGACATTACGTTCTTTGTCCAGAATAATAACTGCCAAAGGCAGCTGCTCGAGCAAGTTGTGAGGTTGCGCCGTAGGTATGCCGTCTTGAGTTGTCGCCTCGGCTGGTGCGCCGCCTCGGCTGGCAAGGTCGTACACCTGCATAACTAGGCTGCTAACAAGTTCGCGTCCAAGTTGCATACCCTCGAGTTTTGGTGGTGGCGCAACACTTTTGCCCGGGCTAACATGCCAGATAGCCTGCCACAACTTCTCGACCGGATCCAGTAACACCGGCCGTAAAAGTGCCTGCACAAACAGGGTTGCCGAGGTCATGGCTATTACGCTGAGTACGATAGAGATGCCAAGACCAGCTTCGGACACTTCACGCAGAAAGATAAAACTGCCGAGTGCGACTCCACCCGGCACAAACAAAGATATAAACAATACTACCGCGGCATGACGGGCGTAGCGTTTGAAGTGGTTCATGGGGTGTAGCTTACCGAAGCTGCCTTATCGATGATGGTGAACCATGTTTGACCGGGGTTGAGTGGTATGGCATTGCCTGCGGCGTCGAGCAGTTGCCATTGGGCGTTCCGGGCTGATTTACTCCACGTTCCTTCGGTAACGCCGCCGTCCTGGAAGATATAAAGCTTGCCTGACCCTACGGTGCCATAAACGGTGTGAATGCCGTTGGGGTGAATACCTTTCGTTAGGACCGGTACGACGACTACCGACGGATTGATTTGCTGCTTCGTATCGGCATCGACGTGCGCCACTCCACCCTGAACACGGGCGTAGGTGTTGCTTGCTGGGTCAAAGGTAAAGCTCACGTTATATAGAGCGCTGGATATGCGCAGGTTGACGGTTTTGGCAGTCGGCGCAGCCAGTGGAGCTGCTTCTTTGCGCACGAGTGAAGTAAATGTCGAACTGGTATAGCCTCGGCTGGCCAAGGTTTGATTGAGGGCGGCACCGGTCGTGTAGAGATTGTGCGGCGCGTAACGGTTGCTAACGCGGCGGAAGGTGCTGCCGTTGGCGCCGTGGTCTATATCCTTTAGCTTAAGATTTCGTACGTCCTGTTGGGCTTCCGGAGAACCGCCGGCATGTACGATAGCGGCATCAAACGGCCAGAACCAATCGATGAAGTAAGGGCGCAGACTGCGTACCGGGCCGATGTTCGAAGGAATGTTGTCGTGATAGAGCGCGTTGAAGCGCGTAATGCCGCCCTCGGCGACCGCCTCAAAGATAATGTCTGCATCGCGCAGGCCCGATTGCGGCCGGGCTTCCGGACTGTTCTCTATCTGGACAGCGTAAACCTGGCGGTCGTTAACGGATTTTAAGACTTCACGGCCGCTTAACTTCGATGGCGCCGTAGTTGGCTCCGGTTCCGGTTCTGGTTCTGGTTCCGGTGTTGGTTCGGTTTGGGCTGCAGGAGTTTGATTAGGTCTAATGACAAACCAGTATAGGGCGCTCGCTCCCGACCCAAGTAAAAGTACGAGAGCAAGCGAGAAAATAATAATTTGTTTCTTGGTCTTTGGCGGCCACGGTAGTTTTGGTAGTCGTCGTTTGTGATTCTTTGGTTTTGGCATGTCGTTTTGGCTTTCCTGTTCAACTGGTGGTGTTTCTTGCTGCGAGTCTACGCTGGCAGTGGCGCGTTCGGCCCGGCGCGGTTCGACTCTGTCAACAGTGATACGAGGCCGTTTCGGCCGCCGGACGAATTCATCCATACTTATGAGCCAGTTTAGCATATCGCTTACGTTATTCGCACGCCCTGCTTGCTTGTTTGTTTCACGGTTCGCCATATCTGTTACAATCATACCGATGTATTCACAAGATTTGCTAGACCGCCTTATCGGCCATATCGCTCCGGATGGCTTTGATGACCGAGCCGACACAGAAGCCCGCTACCCTGCTCGAAATCTTGCTAGTGGTGCCGAGGTGATGCGTGTACCGCCGTCGCCGACGGGCTTTGTGCATATCGGCACTGTTTACGCCGGGCTAATTAATGAGCGTATCGCCCACCAGTCCGGCGGCCGATTTATCCTGCGTATTGAAGATACTGACAAGAAGCGCGAGGTCGAGGGCTCAATCGACCGAATATTCTCGGCGTTCTCGGCGTTTGGAATCCCATATGACGAAGGCCCGGACGCGGGCGGCGATTATGGGCCGTACGTGCAAAGCGAGCGTGCTCGGATTTATCTTGGTTACGCGGTAGATTTGTTGCGCCGTGGGCGGGCTTATCCATGTTTTGCGACCACCGAAGAGCTGCAGGAATCAGTAAAAAAACAGCAAGCGCAAAAGCTGCGCCCCGGTTATTACGGAGATTGGGCCTTGTGGCGCGATAAGTCCGAGGAAGATGTTATTGCCGCGCTTGATACCGAGCAGCCATTCGTTCTTCGGTTCCGCTCCAACGGCTCGCACGATAAGCGCATTCAGTACAAAGATGTCTTTAAGGGCAAGATGGAAGTGCCCGAAAATGATCTGGACGTACCGCTTATAAAAAGTGACGAACACCGCCTGCCTACCTATCATTTGGCCCACGTTGTCGATGACTATTTGATTCCGTTCGGATGAATGGTTGCCGAGTACCGCCCTGCATATCGAACTATCCAAAGCTTTTGATCTCGAACCGTTTACGTATGGCCATTTCGCGCCGATATCGGTGATTGATAAAAACGGCGGCAAACGCAAGCTAAGCAAGCGTAAAGACAACGAGGCCGACGTCGAGTATTGGTTGCAGGCTGGCTACCCCGTAGAGGCTGTTAAGGCCTATCTGCTTGGGCTGGCTAATTCAAACTTTGAAGATTGGTACCGAAATCACTCTAGCGAGCCGATAGAAAATTACCCTGTGTCGCTGGAAAAACTGGCCGCATCGCGGGCCCCCCTGCTCGACATGCGCAAGCTGGATGATTACGCCAAAGATTATATTGCAGCCCAGCCGCAGCCGGTGTTTAACGAGAAGATACTTGCTTGGGCAAAAGAGAATTCACCCCGTTTTGCATTGGCCGCTGAGGTCGACATGGATTACACCAACAATGTTTTCTCTATTGAGCGTGACGGCGACAAGCCGCGCAAAGACTTGGCCAAATGGTCAGATGCGCCTGACCAATACAGCTATTTCTTCGATAATCTGTATCCCGAGGAATTTGCCGGTCGCGTTGCCGAGGAGTTGAAAGATCTGCCCGCTGAGACTATACAGAAAGTTTGCGAGACATTCCTGCAAGACTATGACCCTGCCGATTCTGCGGAGATTTGGCTTGAAAAACTGCGCAAGGGCGCCGAAAGCACCGGCCTGCACATGCGTGATTACGCCCGGATACTCCGGGTCAAACTGACCGGCAAGAACCGTACGCCTGACCTGTATGCCATCATGCAAGTCATGGGCCAAGACCGGGTCCGCTCCCGTCTCGTGTAAGATTGATTTTTATTGCAAAGTATGCTATAATATAGGTATAGGGCGTGTTCGAGCCATTATTGCTCCACCCCTGTACATTTACACCTTACATCGCATTTCGAGATGGGCCTGGAGCATACAATCGTATGTTGCCGGCTCATCTCGAGCACACACCTTCCGCCTAGCGGAACAACCCAACAGAAAGAGGACATTGTGCCTAGC
>CAYQTN010000056.1:3776-4975 GCA_964420445.1 uncultured Candidatus Saccharibacteria bacterium | reverse complement strand
ACTGGCACAAAAGGGATTGAGCGTGAATGTGGTCGTCTATTTTGAGCATGATCTCGACATGGTCGATCATTTCAGGGCATTGGGCGTATTCGTCGAATGTTTGAACTGGGAACGTGCGATGTCATTCTGGCAGTTCGTGTCGCAGTTGCGCCAGATTTTTATGGCTCAGAAACCTGATGTGGTCCATGTACAGTATCTGGCGCCGGGTGCGTTGCCCATCATCGCGGCCAAGCTGGCCGGCGTTCGGTGCATTCTTGCAACGGTGCACCAGCCGTGGACCCACTCGCACGGACATTTTGCCAAGTGGATCCTGCGATCGGCGGCGATCCTGTGCGAACGATTCACGGTGGTGTCTCAAAATGCCGAGCGCAGCTGGTTCGGCACAGAGCATTGCATTGATGCACATATTCCCATGAGGGAGCAGCCGAGGCATCTCACACTCTACAATTCGGTCGATGTTGCACGATTGACGGAAATCCAATCCAGCCTTTCGATCACGCCCGATCTTGTAGAGCACGGCGTGCCCTATGGGGCATTCATTTTTGGCGCCGTCGCCCGCCTGAGCCACGAGAAAGGCGTCGACACCTTGATACAGGCCTTCGCCCGGTTGACATCGACCGATCAGGCGCCACCCTACTTGGTTCTTGTGGGAGACGGATCTGAGCGCAGTAACTTGGTCCAGTTGGCAGAATCGCTGGGCGTGAGAGGGCGGGTGGTCTTTGTGGGTGCGCTGCCTTGGGTGCAGGCCATGGAATGGGTGGCCCAGATGGACATCGTGGTGGTCCCATCTCGCTTTGAGGGCTTCGGACTCGCCGCCGCCGAAGCCATGGCCATGGGGAAACCGGTGGTGGTTTCGAACACCCACGGACTCTCCGAACTGGTGTACCACTACATAAGCGGCATGGTGTTCGACGTTGAGGATGCACAGACCTTGTCGCTCTACATGGACGAACTTATCGCCAACCCAAGCCTGGCACAGTCGCTCGGCGAGTGTGCACACGGTTCGATATGCGACAGATTCGACCGCCCAATCTTTGACAGCAACATAGCCGCACTTTACGGCCTTGAACAGCCATGAATCCCCTTTCCAGGCATGCGATTCAGAAGTTAGTCCATGAGCATAAGTTGTTCAGGATGTATTTCGGGATGATCCTTTTCACGACGCTGTTGCCGTACGTGGGGAGTATCCTGACGTTTTT
>CAYQTN010000056.1:0-3766 GCA_964420445.1 uncultured Candidatus Saccharibacteria bacterium | reverse complement strand
CCGCACAAGTGCTCGGATTCAACTGGACCGGCATTGCCTGGGTGCTGATGATGCTCGTTTCAGTACCCTATCTGCTCCGTGTGCCCCGGGCTACCTTTCCGATTGCATACTGGCTGCCATGGATCATCTATCTATTTGGGTATGTGATCTTCCAGTTCAGCTTCATTGGCTTGCAGCTCACCTTTCAATACACGCTGCCCATCGTGGTGGGCGTGATCATGAGTTCCTTTTCGTATTCGGCTGCTCGTCTCGAATGGATGTTTCGCCAGTTCCTGAAACTCATCGCCGTTGTTTATGCCCTGTTTGTGTTTTACACGCTCCTCTACAGCTTTACGCCCGCCATGGCTGCAACACCAATGCTGTTCAGCGTGATGGCGGCTCTTTTTCTGGGACTGTTTTTCGTCTACAGACAAACCAAATTCCTGATAGGGTTCTTCCTGCTCATGCTCATGCCGGTTTCCAACCTGACACGAATGGGAATTCTTGTCTTTTTGGTGATCTATCTGCTTCATTTTGCGAATCGAAGCATCCGTGGTCGCATCGTCGTTGGCATCATCGGCCTGGCCATGGCCGTCGCCATCTTCAACCTGCCCGCCTTCCAGGAAAAGACGTTTTATTATGGGTCTGGCAGCATCAGCGACTTGTCAATCGACTACTACGACAACATGGAGGTCAACTCGAGCGGACGCAATTCGTGGCTCATCGCATTGGAGCAAGGTTTGGAGCAGCAACCTGTGTGGGGGAATGGTCCACGTGCCGACAATGACCGCCTACGGCAGATTACCGGTATGGCGGCCGGTGAGGCGCACAACGATTATCTGTCGGTACGGTTCAACTACGGATATGTGGGTCTCGGCTTCCTGCTGTTCGGCTTTGCCGGCACGTTTTCGACACTCTTTAAAGGCTATCGCCGGTACAAGGAACCCCATTACCAAATCGTGGTCAGCTCCACCCTCACCCTGTTCGCCTCCTTCCTGCTGTTTATGTACTCCGACAATATCTTGAAGTACACCATCTACTTCCCGTTTTACTTTTTTGCGTTGGTTGGCATTGCCAGCAGCATGCTGTGCGCCGTGTCGAGACCGAGAGTGGCATGAACATATCGGTCGTCATACCACTTTACAACAAGTGTGATACCATTCAGCGGGCCATCGACTCAGTGCTTGCCCAGACATTGGTCCCCGTCGAAATCGTTGTGGTAAACGACGGCAGCACCGACGGATCGGAGCAGGTGGTCGAGCGGATGAACCATCGGCTCGTTCGCTTGGCGCACCAACCCAACGGCGGGGTGTCGGCGGCCCGTAATACGGGCGTCGAGTTGGCCACGGGCGACTGGATCGCCTTTTTAGACGCCGACGACTTCTGGGATCCCCAGTATTTGGAGGCAATAGTATCGTTGCACGGCAGCTATCCGAGGGCATCTGTATTGGCGACGGCTTACCTGTTGGAAGATCATCGCCAGAACAGGAGGCCCGTTTCGCTGAAGGCACTTTCATTCACGGGCGAAACGGGATTGCTGAATAACTATTTCGAGGTTGCCTCGGTATCTGACCCACCCATTTGGACATCGGCAGTTGTTGTGAAAAGACGGGCCTTGCTGGATGTTCGTTTTCCTATTGGTGTTGTGGCCGGGGAGGATCTTCTGGTCTGGGCACTATTGGCTTCTCGATTCGAAATAGCCTACTGTACCCGGCCTCTGTCGGTTTTTGTGCTCGATCCAGCCCACAGTTATGACGCCAAACCCGCTCGCATACCGGCCGACATCGACATCGTCGGCAAGCGCCTGAACGGGTTGTTTAAGAGCGACCCCGACACCGTTGGACTCGGCTCGTATGTTGCCCATTGGCACAAAATGAGGGCATCGATCTATCTGCGGTCAGGCAAGCGGCTAAGAAGTATGGTTGAGGTGTATAAGTCCCTTCGGTATGTACCCAACCAACCCAAGTTGTACACCTATTTGCTCCTTACGATGGTACCAACATCGGTTGCAAATCGAGTATTTAAGCGCTTTGGATCGACATGAGGGTAGTTTTCCTCCATACCGACTTTCGCATTTACTGGCCTGCCCGTCTCAATGCCTTGAGAACGTTCTTGGAAGAAAAGGGCATCGAACTGCGGGTTGTCGAAATGGCTGGCCAGGGTTCCCCCTACCAGTTTGCGGTAGGGCCGGACAGACCGGATTGGTGGGATTGCCTCTTCCCGGAAGCCAAAATGGAAACGCTCGACCTGAAAATGGTCCGCCGAGCCATAATTGCCAAACTAGACCAGCTTCAGCCCGATGTCGTACTTGCAGGTGCGATCGCATTTCCGTCAGGTGCCAACGCCGTGTATTGGGCAAATAGAAACAAGAAAAAGGTGATCATATTCGACGATGCGCGACTGCAGGACGTGCCCCGCTCGAAAATGGTTGATTGCATCAAGAAGAACATATACTCAGCCGTCGATGCCGTGTTCTGCCCGGCACCAGCTTGGGATGCCACCTTCGACTACTTCGGCTTCAAGAAGGCGCACCTGTTCTACGGAGTCAACGTGGTTGACAACTCCTTTTGGCAAGCGAATGAAGATGAAACTAGCACGAATCAAATCGGGTTGCCAAGTAGCTATATCCTATCGGTGGGCAGGCAGATCCCCAAAAAGAACTTTCTCACGTTGCTGCACGCCTACAGCTATTTCCGTCGATCCGCCAATGATGCACCCCACCTGGTATTAGTGGGAGATGGAGAGCAGCGTGCTGAACTGGAACAAGTTGTGGAAGCAAACAAACTGGATGGTGTGGTGTTCCTTCCGTTTCAGTCGCAGCTAGATCTCAAGTCCATCTACCAAAAAGCACAGTTTTTTGTGTTGCCGAGCCTGCACGGCGAGACCTGGGGACTCGTGGTAAACGAGGCCATGGCAAGCGGTCTGCCGGTACTTGTGAGCAGCCAGGTAGGCTGCGCTTCGACTTTAGTCGCCGATGGCGTGAACGGGTACGTCTTCGATCCAGGCGACCACCAGGAATTGGCGTCCATGCTGGAGCTCATGTCGGGCATATCCGATCACGATCGATCGGCAATGGGCATCCGATCGGAGGAGATCATCTCGCAATGGGGCCTGGATCGGTTTTGCATGGGTGTGGACAGCGCTTTGCAGTTTGTCGCAAATTCAAGAAAGAGAACTGCTCAACCGTTAGCCAAAGTATTTCTTCGGTTTTGGCTCGGCAGATATCGGCCGGTTTGACATAATGATTGAGGATTTCCTATGTATAATTTGATTTTTAACACGCTACGAAAACTACACTGTGGTGTGCTCTTGTTGCTCATCCATCCTAAAAGTGCGTTAAAGGAGTATGGATGGTTTAGCTCATTCCGCCAGAAAAAGGTCATTGACAAGCACGGTAACCCCATACCATGGTGGACCTATAGCTTCATTGATTTTATTACCGGCAGGCTTAAGCCGGGTATGAAAGTGCTTGAATTTGGCTCTGGCTACTCAACGATATGGCTCAGTAATTTGGGCCTATTGGTGGATGCATTTGAAGATTATCCATCCTGGGCTTCAGAAATTTCGAATCAACTGCACGAGAATTCCCGAATCATATTAGTAAACAGCATCGGGAATTACGCTGAGTACAAAGAATCGATAACAGACACGTTCGACGTTTTGATCATCGACAATCTGGGCAACCGAATTGGATGCCTGTTGAATACTATCACGCATTTGAACGACACAGGTGTTGTGATATGGGACAATACCGATGGCCCAGATTGTCCTTAAATAAAGCGAATCA
>CAYQTN010000055.1:2330-4980 GCA_964420445.1 uncultured Candidatus Saccharibacteria bacterium | reverse complement strand
CATCCTGGTGAACGCTGCTGGTTCCTTCAACGTCGGAGCAGGTGACTTGGTCGTCAATGCCAGTGGTAACACGACTATAGGCGGCACGCTGACCGTCGGTAACGTCCTCAGTGCTACGAACATAACCTTAGGTGTCATCGACGGCACCGGCACCCTATTAGTCTTAGACGAAAAGAACACTGCCGGTGACCCAACCGGTGTCAACGGTGCTATGTACTACAACTCTAACAGTGGCAAGTTCCGCTGTTTTGAAGGCGGCACCGGCGGCACCGGTGGCAGCTGGAAGGATTGTATAAGCACGGGTATCGGTGGCAGTAGCACTGCGGTTATTAAGCTCGCACCTGAGTTTACAAACAGCACGATATTCGCTGATGGCACCAACAACTCCGGTACGCTTAGCGCGAGTTACCAAGAAGGCTTAAGTGCCGCCGAAGGCTACAAGCATACGTACTACCAATGGGAAACTTCGCAGACGACCGCGCAGGACTATAACATTGTCGTTGCCGTGCAGCTACCGAGCGATTACGTAAGCGGACTTGGAAACATAACCTTCTGGCATCGTGACCCAGATGGCGCAACGACTGATGGCAGCACGTTGCTGATTATAAAAGATGTCGATGGTACGACTTGTGTAGCAACTACATATAATGGCACCACCGCCAATGTGTGGGAAGAAGAGTCAGTTGGTATTGGCGGTTGTACTTTCGCTGCGAACGATATTATTACCTTCAGTTTCCAGGTGAAAACCACGTCGGCAGCCGGCCCGATTCGACTCGGCGAGTTCAAGTTCGAGTACACAAGGTAGCTTTAAAAGAGCAGAGCAGGATAAGGGTGCGCTTATGGTAAAATAACCGTAAGAAATAAGCGTATACACATAAGAGTTGCAGGGGCCATGCGTTCTAAAACCGACAGGCAAATCAGTCTACAAAAAACACAGTCACTTCGGGTGCAAATTTTAAGCTTAACTACGTATGCCACCCGTGCTCTTTTTGTGCTTATCATTCTGGTAATGGCCACTTTGTCTGGGCAGCAGTTTGTGATTACAGATAAGGTACTGGCTGCAACGGGGGTCACTCGGCCTAATGCGGACATATTGGGTCAATGGCCAGAGTTTACAGACGGCAATGCCGGTGACGGCGAGACGTGTGACGCGGCAAATCATTGGCGGTGCGTGAACGAAGCGACATACGAGGCCTCTGACTATATAAACACCGGTACCGCAGGGGCTGGTGGGGAAATAGAACGGTATGCCATGACGAGTGTGGCCGGGACATCGTTGCCTGTATCCTCTGTTGTGGTGCGAATCTACGCCTGGAGCGTTGTGTGCAACAGCGACTGCGATACGTTATCTATCAACATCAGCATCGACGGCGTGACTCAGACCGCTCAGACTATGACAATGACCGCGACGGCCAACACCACTCAGACATTTACATTCAATGGTACCTGGACGGGAGACGACGATTTGGAGGTCATAATAACCCGGAACGTACTTGGCAGCGGCAACCCCGGTAGCCGTGATGATGACGTACGGCTGGCATATGTTGACGCGACAGTGACGTACACGCCTAACATCAATCAGACTCGGTACCGTTGGCGGGATGATACGACGACGCTTAATACCAGCGGCGGCTGGCTGGCGGCCGAGAACACCAAGCCCGCCAACACCGATACAAAGAAAAACGACACGCTTCGTTTGCGCATTCAGATTAATAACTCCGGAACGGTTGGTTCTGGGAACGAGGCATTTCGGTTGCAGTGGGCAGTCAAGGCAGCAAGTTGCTCGGTGTCAACGGGTTGGACGCGCATTGATACCGCTAGCGATGCCTGGGAAATGGTAGCCAGCACCCAGTATACAGACGGTGATGCAACAACGACTAATCTGTTAACCCCGCCTGAGCCGACATTTGTGAACGGCTACGGCCTAGAAGCACCAGGTGATGATCAGACTACGGCTATCCAGCTTGACCCAGATGATTATACTGAAATCGAATGGGCGATACGTGCTACCACCAGCGCTGTTGATGGCGAGAGTTATTGCTTCCGAGTGGTCGAGACTACTGGCTCGGTGCTGAGCGCGTACAATGCCTATCCTGAGGTCACTTTGTTTGTAGGCACGCATTCTCAGATAACCCAAGAAGGCTACATATTTGAATACGACAACGGCGCCAACGCCGATAGTAACGGGCAGCAGGCGGCGGCCAATACTGCTATCAACGGGGTAAGAAAGGGCGAGCGCATGGTACTACGTAGCCATTTAAAAAATACGGGTAATCTGGCAACAGGGAACGGACTGGCTCTTTTTTATGACAGAGGAGACGGAGTATGGACCAAAGTTGAGAACGGCAAGCCTATAAGCGGAGCCGGCACCGGTTGTACTGATACCGCTTGGACGTGTACGGCCATCGAAACAACTAACTCGGCAGGCATCCAAAACTCTATGGCGATAGACCAATTTGGTAACCCATGGGTGAGTTACAGGCACAGTAATAACCTCGGGCTTAGCGTCGCTCGTTATGTGGGCTCCGGCGGAACGGGATGTGGCTCGAGTGCCTGGGTTTGCACGAATGTAGACAGTACGGCTAATGTCGGCAACTACACCGCCATAGCGATTGACGGGCCGGTAGGCGTGTGGGTCAGCTATTACGAT
>CAYQTN010000055.1:0-2320 GCA_964420445.1 uncultured Candidatus Saccharibacteria bacterium | reverse complement strand
CAGGCACAGTAATAACCTCGGGCTTAGCGTCGCTCGTTATGTGGGCTCCGGCGGCACCGGTTGCTCGACCACGGCATGGACATGCTATTCGGTAGACACCACCAACGATGTAGGCAATGAGACTGCAATAGCAATAGACTCAGATGGTAATCCGTGGGTTTCTTATCGTGACTCTACTAATCTCGATTTGCGCGTGGCGCGCTTTGTTGGCGCCAGTGGCTCCGGTTGTGCCAGCGCCGCATGGACCTGTACGGCGGTAGAAAGCACCAACAATGTTGGTCAGTATTCATCTATTGTTTTTGACCCATCGGGCAACGCTTGGGTGTCTTACTATGCGAATGGTACTTTGCGTCTGGCGCAGTACGTAGGAGGTACGAGTGGCACCGGCTGTGCGGATACGGCATGGACGTGCACTACTATAGAGAGTGTTGGCGCGTTCGGGTCTTACACGTCAATCGCTTTTGATTCATCGGGTGACGCTTGGATATCTCACCGTGACAACACTACGGGCGATCTGAGAGTTGCCCAATATGTTGGCTCCGGGGGTTCGGGCTGTGATCTTGCTTCATGGACATGCGCGGCTATTGATACAAGCGGAAATGCATGGGATACATCTATGGCTATGGACGCCTCAGGTAACCCATGGATCAGTTTTTATGAGACCGATTCAACTTCGTTACGAGTTGCCCGTTACGTTGGCTCCGGCGGGTCGGGCTGCGCACTTTCTAGCTGGACTTGCACAAACATAGACAGCGCGAATGATGTGGGTCAGCATACCTCCATCGCCTTTGATACTTCTGGTAACCCTTGGGTGAGTTACCGTGATACTACAAACAATGATTTAAGAATAGCCACGATTACTCGTCAGTCCGAGATAACGATTTCGCCCGGATTATCGGCGATAAACGGCATAAGTTTAACGGAATCTCATGCCGATATGTCTTCTGTGACGGATTCTGCCAATAGAGACGACGCCGATTGTCTTACCGGCGGAGCAGTTTGGAATAACGGTGTTCATTCGACAAGCGCAGAAGTTTTGGTAAGTTTGCCGGCTGGTGATGCTACGGCACAGTGCACGGAAGTCGCGTGGGTCATTGATACCTCCCAAGCATTAGAAGGAACGACCTATCGATTCATGGTTGCAAGCAAAGATGGCTGGAGACATGACAAAGGCGTGTGGCGGGGACCTGTACTAGTCAGCAATTACCCTACGTTAAGTATAGAGACCGACACCGACATAAGGTACTCAAAAGATTCGACCCCGGGATTCGCGAACTGCGCAATTGATACTTCTTGGGGCTGCCAGACGATTGCGGCTACTGGTAATGTTGGCAACGAGACATACTTGCGATTTGATCCTGACGGTGTTCCGTGGATAGCTTATCAAGATACTACAGACATTGATCTTGAAGTCGCAAAATATGTCGGCTCTGGCGGTAACTGCGACACAGTGGCCGCAGGTTCGGACGCATGGGACTGTACAACGGTAGACGCTACCGGTGAAGTGGGGTATTTCATATCGATGGCTTTTAATAGCAAGGGCGTGCCCTCGATAGCATATTCTAAGGGCATCACTTCAAACCAGGATTTATGGGTCGCCACTTTCGTCGGCTCCGGTGGCAATTGTGACGATACTGGTGGCTCCGATGCATGGCAGTGCACGGCTATAGCTGTAACCAACAATATTGGCACCTACCCATCGATAGATTTTGATGCGAACGATGTAGCGTGGGTAAGCTACCGTGATGAAACAGGCGGCGATCTTGAGCTTGCTCGTTACGTCGGCTCCGGGGGTAACTGCGATACATTACTTGCCGGCTCTGACGCATGGCATTGCGAAACATTGGACGCGACGAACAATGTCGGCTATACGACCGCTCTCGAAGTAGGTCAGGACGGCATGATCTGGATAGCTTACCAAGACTTTACTGCGGGCAGCGTGAAAGTAGCGAAATACGTCGGCTCCGGTGGTAACTGCGACACAACCGGCGGTTCAGACGCATGGAATTGTACGACAGTGGATGATCGCGGAACAAACGTGTTGGGCTATGACATTGATATAGCAATCGATTCGAATGGTAATCCTTGGATAGCGCATCTTGATAACACTGGTGCGGATCTCGAACTGGCGTATTACGTCGGCTCGGGAGGTGATTGCGACACTCTTGGCACCGGTTCGGACGCTTGGGAGTGCGATACAATAGACGCTACTAACAGCGTTGGCTATACACCAGGGATTGCATTCAGCCCGGAAGGGACAGCTTGGGTAAGCTACTGGGATTTTACAAACAACCGCCTCAAAGTGGCTCGTTACGTAGTT
>CAYQTN010000054.1:0-5302 GCA_964420445.1 uncultured Candidatus Saccharibacteria bacterium | reverse complement strand
TGCCGTCCAGCTTGGCGTAGAACTTCATCACAGCCGGGTCTTCGGAATCGGCGTGGATTTTTTGGAATGTCCTCGCGATTGCCGCCAGCTCATCATCGCTGAGGTCTTCGATGTCAATAAACGTGTCCCGAGCTCTAGTAGCCCGGATAAGCTCATCTAGTTTTAGCTGCATGGCGCGGCTATCACGGTTCTGTGTGCTTTGTATGAGAAACACCATTAAGAACGTAACTATTGTCGTGCCGGTGTTAATAACCAACTGCCAAGTATCAGAGAAACCGAAGTTTGGCCCCGTAAATGCCCAAGAAATGATAATTATTGCCGCAACTCCGAACGCCCAGGGTCCACCGGCGACGTTCGATACCCTCGTTGCTATCCTACGGAATGTTTCCTTCATGACAGTGACTCCCTTTAAGCGCTTTTGCGTAAATCGCTTATGATAGCTAGAATACCACGAGAGGAATACGAAGAAACATCCTGACTTATGCACGAAATGTTTGAAGAACTCACCCTGGTCATTGTGTTCGCCGTAGGCGTTAGCTTACTGATGCGCCTCATGCGGCAACCGCTCATGATTGGCCACATTATTACCGGTATCCTAGTTGGACCGGCTGTCTTTAATCTTGTCAGCTCGACAGAAACCATCGAGATATTCGCCGAGTTCGGTATCGCCCTCCTGCTATTTATTATCGGACTTGGCTTAAACCTACGCGTCATAAAAGACGTCGGAAAGGTGGCGCTACTCGCCAGCCTTGCTCAGGTCTTGTTTGTCGGTGGTGCTACCTACAGCGTGGCGACCATGCTGGGCTACACAACAACGGTTGCCCTCTATATGTCACTCGCCCTGTCCCTGTCCAGCACCATTATCGTCCTAAAACTATTGTCCGATAAAAAGGAACAGTCCCGCCTATACGCAAAAGTCTCAATCGGTTTCCTGTTGGTGCAGGACTTGCTGGCGACACTGGCTGTGGTAGTTGTCTCATCCAGCGCCAGCGGCTCCGTCACGCTAGAGGATTTTGCACCGCTTGCCTATAAAGCTACTCTGCTCATCGTCGGCCTTGTTATTGTTCGCTGGCTCATTTTGCCGCGGCTTAACGAACTTATTTCCAGGAGCCAGGAGTTCCTCTTCCTGTTTGCTATCGGCTGGGCGGTCGGTATCGCCACGCTGTTCCAGCAAGCCGGCTTTAGCCTTGAGATTGGCGCCCTGATTGCCGGTATTACCATAGCCTCCATGCCGTACGCACCAGAGATTGCCTCGCGCCTGAAACCCTTGCGTGATTTCTTTATCGTCCTGCACTTTGTGATGCTTGGGGCGCTTTTGGAAGTTGGTGTCATGCGGGACTCGTTGGGCGAAGCTCTGGCACTCTCGGCCATCGTGCTGATTGTTAATCCGTTCTCTGTTCTTATCATCATGGGCCTGATGGGCTACACCAAGAAGACCAGCTTCAAGGCAGGCTTGGCCATGACGCAGGTCGGCGAATTCTCCCTCATCCTGCTGGCTGTCGCCAACCGTTACGGCTATATCTCGGACGAAGTGGTGTCGCTCGTAACGTTCGTGGCGCTACTGACAATCGCCGTTTCCACCTATATGATTCTCTACTCCGAACAGCTGTACACGTTCTTTGAGCGCTACCTGCGCCTATTCGAGCGCCGCAAAGCCAAAGACGAACACGAGCGCCGCAAGCGCTACGAGCTGGTGTTGTTTGGCTATCAGCGCGGCGGTCATGAGTTCCTGCCTGTCTTCCGCTCTTTAAGCAAAAAGTTCATCGTCGTCGATTACGACCCGTCGGTAATTGATTTCCTAGAACAGCGCAATATCGAATACATGTACGGTGATGCTACCGATCCTGATTTACTGGAAGAGCTAAACCTGCGGCATTCACGCTTGGTCGTGTCGACCATTACCGACCTGCCTACCAACCTCAGCCTGGCCCGCTGGCTCGAAATCAACAACCCGTCTGCCGTCTATATCGCAACGGCAGATAACGCCGAGCAAGCCGCCGAACTATACGAAATGGGCGCTGCCTATGTTGTGCTGCCTCACTATATCGGCTCGGAACGGATCGGCAGCTTCATTAAAAAAAGTGGTCTTAAGAAAACCGAATTTAAACGCTTCCGCGAGTCGCATCTCACCTATCTGCAGTCACATCACGAAATGTTTGGTGGCTCGGCTGCTGCCGGCGAACTATAGAGCCAGTGCTGTTTGATGTAGCTCTCCAAACTTGGCAGTAAGTCTTTGTGCATTTTACCGAGTAAGAGTGCTTGGCGGATATCGCGTGATGACGCATGCGGGCGATGGCTGGCAAACACAATACCGCCCTTTTGAAGACCGTCCATCAGTTTTTGTGTATCAGTTACTTCCTTGCCCGTTCGTACGCCGCAAACTAACGTCACCTGTGAGATGAGCAGCTGGCTGGCTGGCCAATGACCGCCCGCCAGACCCTCTAGGACATCTGAGCCAACAATAAACGCCAGTGCCGCGTCTTTGGGCAATTGTTTCTTAATTTTTGGCAAAGTCTTTGTAATCGTGAATTGCTTGTCGGCGACTTCAAGCAGCCCAAGTTTGGGGTACGGTTTGAGTGCCAGTTTGAGCAGAGCCAGCCGGTGGGCATAGTGAGTAACGCCGTCCTTGCCGCGCGGTCGCGCCTCGGGCAATAAATACACTTTGTCCAAATCCGCTGCCTGCAAAGCTTCGAGCGCCAAGCTGATATGACCGCTATGCACCGGATCGAACGTGCCTGATAGGATGCCGATCTTACGCAAAATCAGGCTCTTCCCTTGTTTGTAAAAGATTAGACATCCAGCGCCATGCCTTCGCAACATTTTGATTTGTAATGGCACTGCGGGCATTCAAAATGCCCATGCACCGGCACAATCGGGTAATACTCACAGTTGTCGCAGAAGAATTCCGGCGAGCGCTGCTTGACGGCTTCTTCAAAAATCTGCTGCTCTTCGGCGCTGTAATCCATGACTCTATTCTACCTTGTCACTTCGACTTTGCACGAAGGACAAGCGATGGTTTTAGGCGTCAGGATAGCATCGACTAATTGCTTGCAGAACGGGCAGGTTACGCATGGCATGCGATTTGGGTCGGTATTGCTTATCCGGTCATGATCGATATCACACAAGCTGTCGCAAGCGGCCGCCTGAGCTTCATACAGCTCTTTCGTAAGCTGGCTCATGCGCTCCTCGCTATCGCTGTCCGTTTTTTGCTTCCAACTACTTGTGTGCGGGATGATTCGGACAGATGCCTTAAACCGCTGTAGATCTTTGATGGGTCACGGCCGCGGTCAAACCATGTTTGGCACCCGCGGCAAACGCTGCACTGCGCGACTTTTGTCTTGCCCGGCTTGCTTGGGCAGTTATCCACGCGGCAATAACCGTCTTTCCAAACTAGTGCCTCGTTACCGGCCTTTTGGCCGAACACGGCATCGAATACGTCCCTGCTATCGGCAGCCAATAACGCCTCTTCGGCGCTGATAGCACCACCGCAGCCAAACAGCATCTCGCCCCTGGCAGCCAGCTGCCGGTAGGCCCAGTCTATTTCTCCCTGCAGGCTGATATCGCCCTGCCCTAGACCCGTAGCGCTGTGGTCTAACCGTTCTTTAAGTGCCGCCCATACGCCGTAGGTCAGCCGTTTCTTGGCGGTGCTCAGCTCGGTCTCGGACAAATCATCACCGGCCAGTGCCTCGAGCGATATCAAATAATGGCCTATCAGGTCGTCGTGCCGGCGGATAAGCTCCCAAGCATTCTGGCTCGATTCAAAAGACTGCGTAAACTGCCCGGCATAGACCCGCGTTTTGTGATTGGTTGCCAGTACTTGGTCGTAACTCTGGCGCATGGCATCAATATCTCCGTTTTGTTCACCGGCCTGCATCGCCGCCCGGAAGGCCCCCTCATCGCTATTATCCACAGATTGCGAGTGCATGGTAACGCTGCCATCCTCATTCCCGAAAGCTTGATACAAAAAGCCCATTCGGCGCTTTGGCTGATAACCAAGACTGGCTACAAACTGGTCACCGTAGCGCTCGGCTTCTTCTTCGGGATATGCCGAATACCACTGCATGCGTTGCCCTGCCTGCAGACTGCGCAATTGGTAGCCGACTACCAAATCTTGCTGGGCCCGAACAACCTGCATTTCTTTGCGCGGATCCAGCGCAGCCTCCGTTTCGGCAATCTCCAAACCGCGGATAAGCGTACCTGTATACGGAACCCAATCTCCTTTGTCGAAGTACACTAGCTCTCCGTCGCGCGATTGCAAAGTAAATTCGGTATGCAGCGGACGGTTAATGCCCTCGGCGATATAGGTCAGCTCTTCGTCATACACACGTTGCAAAGTTTCGGGCAGCACTCTATCAAAAGCAGCCAGGTCATAGCGCAGCATGCGTACGCTTGCCAGCACGTCAAAGCTTTTTTGGGTTTGTGTTTCTGTTTGCAGAGCTGATTCCATGAACGATAAAACCCTCGCGTCTTTACGAGCGAGGGTTAAGGAGCCGCAAATACCGGCTCATGCTCCTGCTCGGGAGACTTAACAGCTGTATCGGACTTCTCAATTTAACGAGTTACCGTTGCGGCACAGTGAAGGATTTGCACCTTCTTCCAGCTTTGATTGTTAACTTAGGGTCAGTATAAACTACTTGTGCCTACGCTAGATATAGTATTTTTTGCTTCGTTTCCAACACTAGATAAAAAACCGCATGCTTGTGCTTTAATTGATGCTAGGAGGAAATATGGCAAAGGAAAAAGTAGTCTATAAAGAACATGCGAAGTTTGGCGGTTTCGCGCTACTCACGTACATCGGCGCGGCTTGGTACTTCTTACAAATATCATTCGGCTTTTGGCCGTCGGTGCTCGCGCTCTTAAAAGCCGCTGTCTGGCCGGTTTATCTGATACACCGGGTATTTGAACTGCTTCGAATCTGACGTGTTTGTTATAGGTCTATAACTATATTATATCACACTTAGTACGTATTTGTCAAGTACTGGGTTACTTGGTTTGGAACGAACTAAGCACCAGACGCAGGATATTGTCGTCTGGATAGATGTTGTAGTCTTCGTAGTAAAAAAAGTACGTGTGCGCCCCTCTCGTACCGTCTAGCATGGTGCCAATAGTGCCCCCTGGCGTACCGGTGCCGATGGTCTGGTTGTTGATAACTGGATCACAAATGAAGCTGACGTTCTCCCACTTGGCGGCTACCGGCGCGTTACCCTGAGCCTCAGGGCGAGCATCTGCCTCGCCGGCGAAGTTTATGCAGTTATCTGATAAGTTGCCGAGTGAAAACTGAGAACCGCTTGGTGTCAGCGGC
>CAYQTN010000053.1:0-5306 GCA_964420445.1 uncultured Candidatus Saccharibacteria bacterium | reverse complement strand
AATTCTCAGTTCGGAAGAAGTGTATGTGAGTGCTACATTACGCGTGCCAAAGCGAGATTTAAACAGAATCTATAAGGGCGTGCCAATGCGTGTCGATCTTCCTAACGGTAAGACCGTCACGACGTCAGTAATAAGCACAGCGGTGGTTGATCAAGATGGTGTCATCACGGTTGAGGTAACGGCACGCCTAGACGAGACAGAGCTTGACCCGGGACTCATTCTCTCATCTGCCAGCGGCAGCCCGGTGCATGCAAGCATCAAATTAGTCGACAGTACACTGTTTGATAGGGCGTTGTCAGTTTGGAATAATTTGTTCGGGCGAGTTGCATGAACACCATTGTATCCCGAAAATTCTTGTTAGTAGGAGGAGCAGTTCTGGCAGTTATTCTACTGGGCGGCCTACTACTGGCGATCCGCGAAGATACGGTAAATAATGCTGAACGTGATGTGCGGGACATCGATGCAGCTATAGAGTCACTGCCTAAAGTGACCGGCTCACACCCCCCGATGCGCTTAAAAGCCGGGCTGCTACCGCCCACCAACAAATGGTTCAGTTCGGTGGTGTTTTCGCGCGACCCCCAGCCTGTGTTTGCTTATCCGCTTAGCTATAAGCCCGGAGAAGAAGTAATAGGCATCGGCCTGCCAGCGGTACGACCAACTGAACAGGCTGTCTTTGCGAGCCATACCGACGATATACTCGTCTCTCATGATGCCGTCGGTTACGAACTGGTGCGTTACGATGGCATCTCAATGACGTTGGCGTACAAGGACGAGGCGGGAGAGGCATTGTTTGAGACGACGCTCGTTCAAGGCTCGCCATATGTATTCTTTAAAGCGTTGCGTAATACCAACTTTGGAGTAAATTTCAATGGACAAACAAAGCCGGGGTCGTTCGGAGCGGTCCATATAGAAAACGAGGGCAAACGGTTTGGTATCAGAAAACAGGATGGAGAATTAAGCGTACAAGGCCAGGGCGTCAAACTTGATCTAAGCAAGAACCAACACTTTGCGGTCTATGCAATCCCGCAAGACTCCGATGCCGAAGCTTATGACCAGGCTGCTGAGAATTATGTCGCATCAACACGCGTGAGCATGTCGATGGAAGGGCAAGCGCTACAAACTACGTACGAGCTCATTACCGAAAACGAGAAGCCGACCCTCTTTGCTCTTATGCCTCACTTTGGTGAGGGCGGCACCGGGCAGACAGAGGGCGCGTTTAATACACTCTACGGTGAACACGTTGTCCGCAAGGGGAACAAGTTTACGCTAGATACGAGTCTGCTCAAGCCAGCCACCAAGTTGAGCTTGGATAGGCTGGACGAAGACGAACGGCAGCAGTTAATGCGCTTGGTTACGCAAGATACGAAGACACTTGCGCTGGATGCAAGCGATACTTATTTTGGAGCAAAGCAGTTATATAGGGCCGCCAATCTGCTCGACTTGGCGGGTCAGCTCGATATGTCTGCCGAAGAAAAAGTTATCAAAGAAAAACTTCGCGCATCATTTGACGATTGGTTCGATGCCGATGACGCATCGTCGGGAGGTCGGCATTTCTATTATGACACTACGATAAAAAGCGTGGTCGGCAACAAGCCGGCATTTGGTTCAGAGCAGCTGAACGATCACCACTTTCATTACGGTTACTTTATCTATGCCGCGGCAGTGCTAGCAAGGTACGACGACGATTTCGCGGCAAAGTACAAGCCGATGGTGGGGGCGCTTATCGAAGACATAGCCGGTTTCGGAGAAGTAGGCAGCTTGCCGCGTCTACGTGTTTTTGATACCTATACTGGCCACAGCTGGGCATCAGGTTATGGTGATTTTGCCGATGGCAACAACCAAGAGTCGAGCAGTGAAGCCGTACTCGCGTGGTACGCGTCCTATCTATGGTCGCTTGCAACGCAGGACGACATCTTAGCCGAGCGCAGTCTGTGGTTGTACAGCTTAGAAACAACTGCAGCTAAAAACTTCTGGCTCGAGCCCGTGCATACCACAGGCGAGGTATACGAGCCCGAGTTGGTTTCTATAGTCTGGGGCGGGAAGCGTGACAGTACGACGTTCTTTAGCCCGGAACCTAGAGCCAGTCTGGGCATTCAGCTGATTCCCATGAGCCCCGGTCATGACTATCTGCGTGGCACCGATGACTCAATAAGAGAAGCGCATCTGGAATGGGCGCAGGCCGAGGGTGACTTACTGACAGGTCAATTTGCGGACTATCTTATTATGTATAAAGCTCTGTCAGGTAAAGAAGCTGCGCTTGAAGCATTTGGCAACTTGCAGCTGCCGAGTTACGACTCCGCGAATTCTTCCGCCTACACGTACGCCTGGATTACGACCCAGCTTCGGTAGGGCTAATAATTTAGTAGCCCCCGTAACAACCGGGGGCTACTATTGAGAGCGCGTTCGCTTCTCTTGACTTATTGCCATAGGTCGCGTGTCCTTTGGCGTAAGCTCTGACGCTGGGCTCGTTTGAGTGCTCGCCAGCGCCTGACTTGCAGTGCGCGAGCTTTCTCTGCCCATCCGTTGTCTACATCTCCCTCGTCGCCCTCATTCGCATGACTGCGGGCGGACCAGCGGGTCGGACGAGACAAATAATAATATTTTGCCATCTCTCCCTCCTTGCACTTTTATTCAACCACGCTTGTACAGTGAGTGCATTGATAAAGGTCATGGCTAGAGAGTGATATATCTCACTGTCTTTGCACAGCACCCTGTTAAATTGACTCTTTTGTGTCGCTTATGGTTAGATATATCTAAATTAAACATGAAACAAAAACTTAAAGCCTCTGAAGATATCCGTCACATCCTACTACGACTGACCCGGGTGCACTTTTTCTACGTTGCAATCTACTTGCTTGCAACAGTTGTGTTTGATTCATGGAACCTGCTGGCATACGAAGCCGTAGTGGAACGCTGGACCCTTGGCGCAGCGCTGTTGGTTGTCGTGACGCTTATTTGGTACGCCTGCCGTCTACCTATCAAGAGCCCGACTTTCTATAAGACGCTGTTCGCCGTATTATTGCTTGCCGATATCATATTTGCGGCAGTAAACATCTACTTACAACGAGGGATGGCCAGTAAATCAGTTATGCTCTTTGCGGTGCCGATAATCTCGGCGGCATTGTCGCGTAGCCGCAGTTTGTTGCTGGCGACTACGACGGTGTCAGTGGCCGCCTACTCACTCTCGTCTGTACGCTACTTCTTTGAAAATTACGGGCAAGGCTATCGGGTTGAGCTGTACGGGGAAGTGTTCTTTTATTCGGCACTTATGTTCGTACTATCTTACTTAGCAATGATTTTCTTTGTGCCCGCTAAAGACTAAACCTTAATTAAACAAGTCGAGTTCTTTCAGTTCCGGCGGCAAGAAACCCTTATCGGGTTTAAAATCCGCCTGCCACTCGTAATCTTTACCATGGCCGAGGTCGCTTAGGAGCTTTGTAGGGGCGTTACGGACATGCAAAGGGACCCCGAGGTCCTGATGGGCTTCGGCGGCGGCAAGGGCGCGTGACATGGCATCCGCTACCACGCGTGATTTGGCGCATTTCGCCAGTACTATCGCGCAGTGGAATAGGTTGTACTGGCATTCCGGCATGCCAATACGTTCGACGGCTTGAAATGTCGACACTGCTAAGTTCAAAGCCGGTGAAGCGGCGATTCCGACATCTTCGGACGCGAATATCACCATACGGCGGGCAATAAACTTCGGATCTTCTCCGGCTTGAACCATACGGGCGAGGTAATACAACGCGGCATTTGCATCAGAGCCGCGGAGTGATTTTATGAACGCGCTTATAATGTCGTAGTGCATGTCTCCCTGTTTGTCATAGCCGGGCAACCGGCGCTGGGCGGCCATACGTAGAATATCTTTGGTAATCTTCTTAGAGCGACTTAGGGTAATTGCAAGTTCGAGGGTTCCAAGTGCGACGCGCGCATCACCCCCGGAAAGTTCGGCTAAGTAGTTCGCGCTTTCAATAGGTAGACGTGCCCGTGTAATACCTTCTGACTTTCGGGCGCGTTCAATAAGGCTAAGTACGGAGTCTTTGCTTAATGGTTCCAGGACTATGACCCGGCTTCGGCTCAAAAGCGGGCGGATAATCTCAAAACTGGGATTTTCGGTTGTCGCGCCAATCAGAGTAACCAGCCCACTTTCAACATGAGGCAAAAAGGCGTCCTGCTGTGCTTTATTAAAGCGGTGGATTTCATCGACGAACAAGACTGTGCGTTCGCCTAGGCGTTGATTGACGCCGGCGGCTTCAATGACTTTCGTCACATCTGCCTTGCCCGACGTGACGGCGCTTAGTTCTATGAACTGCGCTTCCATGTCATTCGCAAGAATCCGGGCAAGCGTAGTCTTGCCACTGCCGGGCGGCCCCCAGAATATGAGCGAAAACGGTTGTTTGCTACGGGCTAGTTCTCGCAGCAAGGCACCATCTGCCAATACATGCTCTTGGCCGACAACCTCGTCGAGCTTGGTCGGGCGTAGTCTTTCGGCGAGCGGTCTGTACTCCATTGTTACAGCTTACAGCCAGTGACCAAGTTTAAAAAGGTACCGCTCAAGAAGCGGTACCTTTAGCAGCGTCGTAATGAGGCTGTTACTGAGCGTATTGCTCCATAAGTTGTTGCAGCTCTTCTGCAGTCATGGAATCGTAGTCTGGCATTTCTACCACGGGTGACGGCTCAGAGATAGCTGCGACTTCGTAATCGAAAGTAATTTCACTCGTGCCATCAGAGTTCTTGAGACTCATACGGCGGAGTTTGTAGTCTTCGTCGTCGAACCATATGGTTGTTTCCTCACCGGGTGCTGTCGTATCGGTCATGAGGTATTTGAAGCAAGTCAGGTTGCCGCAGGCTTCTTTGCCTTGCTTGGTGATACTGCTGGTATCTTTCGAAAAATCCTCGTCATCAAACGTGAAGTCTTCTTCGAAGTCCAGTGTAGAATCATCGGTTTCGGTGCTCGTTGATTCGTACTTTGTCCAGTTGTTGTCGTCCGTATTCTTAACATAGCTGACATCACCGATGCTGATGAAGGCTCCCACCTCGGTTCCGCCTTGAGTTGTGACCATACGGGTGTTGCCTGAATCATCGCGTTCATATACGACGACCGTGCCGTCCTCCGGAGAGGTAATAGTCATCTTCTGCTGGCCTTCAAAATTCCAGTTGCTGGCAAATGCGCAGAAATCATCATCGTCATACGCCTCTTTGCAAGCGCTATTTAGCTCTTTTGCTTCTTGTGACAGGTTTGAAACAACCTTGTTGGTCTTTTGGTTGCTCCAGACGTAGTAACCGACGCCACCGACGCCTGCCAG
>CAYQTN010000052.1:0-5333 GCA_964420445.1 uncultured Candidatus Saccharibacteria bacterium | reverse complement strand
ATCTTACCGATTTCGCGTAGGTACAGGCGGACTGAGTCGTCGGCGATGTCATCGAGATAGACTTTGTCATCGAGCACGATTTCTTCGCCGTCCTCACCTGTCCATTCGTCAGTGAATTCTTCGGCGCTCGGTTCGGTGGCGCCAATCATTTCTACAGAGGCATCGCCGAGCTCGGTGTATAACGCGTCGAGCACATCAACGTTTTCCGGCGTATCCGGGATGGCGGCAAAAATATCACGCTGGTCAATTTTGCCGTCTTTCTTGCCTTTGGCAAGCAATTTATCTTTAGCTTCTTTGATGGCTGCCTCTTTGGCGGCTTTGTCGTCTGGCATTTACTTCCTTTTCACGCTTTTTAAGAGATTATTGAGTTCCTTGTCGGCGGTTAGTAACCGCTGGACCTCGGCGTCATCGGCCGATTGCAGCTGTTCGCTGACAATTTGTTTCTGGTGTTTGACGTATTGCGCAACTAAGCGTTCTTGCAGGCGAGCGACTTCGTATTGAAGTTCTGTATGCTCAAGCGTGCGATATAGTTCATCGAACTGTAATATAGTAATTTTTACATAATCAGCGATAGATTGCAACGGTTTTAAGTGGTCGGGTTGTCCCGTGAAGTCCGGATTATCGCGCAGGAACGTGTAGAGTTCTTTGGCTTCCGAGCCAGTAAACATGTCGGGTTCGAGAAAATTTGCCTGCGGGCGCAAGTTGGGATGCATAAGTAGTAACGCGAGCAGATGTTGTTCGGCTTTACGCTGCTCAATGACGTCTTTGGGCTCGGGCTCAGGAACAACGGCTTTTTTGAGCCGTACCGATGTTTGGGCGGGCGTTTCCTCCAGCTTGGCGCGCATGGCCTCTACTGAAACACCGATAACACCTGCCAGCTCGGCAATGTAGTGGTCTTTTTCTACCTTGTCGCTCAAGCGGCGGATAATCTGCAGAACAACATCGGTAAACTCACGTTTGCCCTTACCCGAAGTAATATCGAGTAGTTGCTTGTAGCGGTCTATTAGCCAATCGACCGCGTACTGGTGTTGTTCGATGGCGGCAATCCAGAGCTTGGGGTCTTTGCGAACCAAATCATCGGGGTCTTTGCCATCAGGAATGCTGATAATGCTGACGTTAACACCGACTTTTTGGGCTAACGGGATTGCCCGTTCGGTGGCGTTCATGCCGGCCCGATCGGAATCGAACGCGAAGCGGATGTCAGAGGCATAGCGGCTGAGATCTTTAAGGTGCGATTCGGTGAGTGCCGTGCCTGCAGCCGCGACAACATTGCGCACGCCGGCCTGGTGGCTGGCGACAACATCCAAGTTACCTTCGACCACCACACCGTAGCCACCTTTGCGAATAGCGTCTTTAGCTAGATGTAAGCCGTAAACTTGCCGGCCTTTGTCGTAGAGCAACGTAGCGGGCGTATTAATGTACTTCGGCGCATCGGGGTCGTCTAGCAGTAGACGGGCCGTAAAGCCAACCACGCGCCCCTGTGCGTCCGACAGCGGCACCATTACCCGGCCGCGGAACATATCGCCCGGGCCGTTGTAGCGCTTGGTTATCAGGCCCGCCCGGGACATTTCTGCCTCTGTAAAGCCCTTGCCCTTCAAAAATGTGTACAACGCGTTGCCGGTATTGGGCGAGTAGCCGAGTCTGAACAACAAGACTGTTTCTTTCGTGAAGGCGCGCTGCTTAAGCAAGTACTCAAGCGCTTGGCGGCTGTTTCTAAGCTGTGTCTGATAAAACCTTGCTGCCAGCTCGAGCGCCTCATATAAACGCTCTTTTTCTTTGCTGTTGCTTTTGCCCTGCCCTTTGAACTGGTCCAGATCAACACCGGCTTTGCGCGCCAGTAGCTCAAGCGTTGCTCGGAAATCGAGGCCTTCGACCTCTTCTATAAAGCTGAACATATCGCCACCCTTGCCCGAGCTAAAGTCGTGCCATATCTGTTTTTCGGGGCTAACCATGAAGCTGGCGGTCTTTTCGTTGGTAAACGGGCTCAAGCCTTTGAAGTTACGGCCGGAACGCTTCAACTGGACGTATTCCGAAACGACGTCCTCTATGCTCAGACGAGCCTTAACCTCTGCAACAGCATCCATAACCATAGGGTACAAGCTTTCTGAGAACGCGTACAGCTTAAGGATTTTGCTAGCTACTGCAGAACGAGCGGCGATGGGAAGGCACTGCGGACAACATCCATGGCGCCAACGCCGACTTTGCGCTGTGGACGTTCCTTCTGAACGGTTTTAGTAGTCGCCATTGCGGTCTGCATCTGCTTACCGGGCATGATATCCATCGCCCTGCCCCGAGTAACAGGCAGTTGTGCCAGTGCGGGAGCCTCTGGTGCGGCATCGAGCTCGAATGCATGCTGATTAATAACTTGGTCTATGTAGTTGAGCTGTTCGATATGCAACGTATCATCCGACTGCTTGCGATTGCGGTTGGATACCCAGACAAAGAAAACACCGACCTGATAGAACACGATAGCAGGCGCCGCCATGATGAACTGGTTGGTCGGATCGGGCGTCGGTGTAAGGATTGCGGCGACTATGAAGCTGAAGAGAATGACCCAGCGCTGGGCGCGCATCATACTGCCCGGATCGAGCGGCTTAATCTTGTTTATAAACGAGATGATGATAGGCAGTTGGAACAATAATGCATAGCCCAGCATGTAGGCGATGGCAAAGCCGTAGTATTCGTTAACCCCTACCAATGACTCGATAGTCCCATTACTGAAGCCCATAAGGAAGTGAAGCGCCGCCGGCATGCTAATAAAGTACGCGAACGCCACGCCGGCCAGTGCCATAATGCTCGAATACACGCTGTATCGGACAATCAGCCGGTTGTGCTTTTTGCTTACCATCGGGCTAAAGAATTTGTTCAGCTGATAAAAGATGACTGGCAGCGCCAGTACGAAGCCGAGGCTAAAACAAAGCTTGATAAGAAAATTCAGGCCGCCAACCGGTGAGGTGTAATACAGCGTCTCGCCGATAGGACGGTGGAGCAACGCTAGTAACGTGTCGCTGATAAAATAGCCGACTGCACTGAAGCCAATGACGGTCAGCGCTATCCAGGTAAGGCGAATACGGACCTCGGTGAGGTGTTCGATAAACGGACGAGGGGTGTCTGTGCCCTGCTGAGTCTTTAGATGCCTATGACTGGTTGTTGTCGCTTTTTTCGTTATCATTTTTTGTGTTTGTTTTTTTGTCTGCGGCCCCATCAAGGCCTTTTCTTAATTCACCACCGGCTTCGCCAATGCTACGCGCCAATTTCGGCAATCTGCTTGCACCGAACAACAATAGTAATATTACTAAGATGATGAGTAGTTCTGTGATTCCGATTCCGAACATTGTGACTCCTGTAAGGTTATTCGTTTAATTGTAGCACACTGGAAAACGTGTGAATAATCAAGTGTCTCATCTAGACTTCCATCCACATCAAGGCATAAAGGTCATCGTTACTTTGCGCAGCTACAGGTTCCCATGACACAGTGCTGCCGTCTGTCCGCAAATAGCTACCCCCGTTGCCTGTTAGGCTTGGGAGTTCCGTCGGCACATCCGCCCACGCGGCAGCGGTGCCATTCGTCTGTAAAAATCTGCCAATGTTGCCGGTTTGGGTTGGAAGTTCGGTGTCAGGAGTTATCCATGTGGCATTGTTGCCGTCTGTTTGCAACACTTTGCCACCGTTGGTGGGCTGGGACGGAAGTAACGCGTTTAGGGCGGCGTTAGCGGTGGTTTCTCCGGTACCACCCTGGTTAATGGGCAGGGCTGATGTTAGTGATACGGATCTTACTGTTGGGCTTGCGGCTGTGCCGCCCAAGTCGCCCGCCAGGCGGATAATACCGTTTGTAGTCGTCGTTGCATCGGGCGTACTTGAAGCAGGTAGCTTTAGCGAACCATCGGCATTATGGCCGACTTCCAAGAACTCGTTTAGAACGCCTCCCCACGTGCCAACGTCTTGTCCGGGTATCGGTAAACGAGGCATTAGCGAACCTGTATCACCTTCCGAGCTGGCAACGCCGCACTCTTAGCTGGTTTGGCCGGCAAGCCAGAATAGGCACTCATCCCATAGGCGCCATCAGGCACGCTCTGCACTTTGGGCTGAAGTGTAAAGGCGGAGTTGAGGTTTTTCAAAAATGAAGGCAGACCGACGACGGCTAGAAGAGCCAACCCGATATGCGTCAAAAACTGCTTTCGGGTCACTTCTTTTTCCATAATCGCTTGTACGTCTACGGTTTTCATTTTTTCTAACTTTTTTGTTTATGCTTACTTAGCATTAATTGTAAGCACGGTGCCCCCTGTTGTCAAGAGAACACCGCAGCGATGCCCACGGCTACGCTTTAGACGTAGTTAATTTCGTAAATGAGCTTGAGCGTCTGGGTATTGGCCTTGTTAACCGGAGTGCCTAGGAGCGCTCGCGTTCCCATGCTGTTCGCTTTACACACGTGCACGGTGGTGCCGCTCGGCACGGCTATTCTATTATCGTCAACAAAATCTATATCACACCTCGTAGTGCCATCATTAAATATGGTGAGGTTGTTATTATAACTACCATTATTCTCAGTATAGACACCTTGATTCGATGTATAAGATGGGTGGGCACCAAGGGCAAACTCCACAGTCTTCTTCTCGCCGCTCGTATTCCAGCCCTGCAATCCTGTTACTGTATAGCCGTCACCAGAATATTGCCGTGTCCAGAGAAGTGATCTACCGACATCCCATGCCAAGCCGCATATAAGATTATTTACGTTAACCGTCAGATTAAAATTAGTGACATCGGCTCCATTTGCTGGGTTTAAACTCCAAGCGGTGTATTGGTTTCCGCTCACGTTCGTTAGGCTCCATAAGTTGGTGCCATCGTAGGCTAGCAATATGTAAACGCGGTTCGTTACCGTAAACGGCCCCGTCTGCAGTACTCCGCTCGAGTTGTAGGCGGCTATCACCTTGTCGGCTCCATTGTCCCCTATTACCCATAAGAAGCTGTTTGTGCCGTCCCATGCCAACCCTCGCACCGCCGTGAACTGAGCGCCAACGTTAAATGTAGTGGTTTGAGCGAATACTGAATCGAGAACATAAATCGTGGTATTGCCGGTACTCCCGAAGAACAAAGTGCTTGTAGCTCTGGCAAATCGATACCAGACCCCCGCAGAAACATGCGCGCTTTCCCGCGTTAAGGCACAGCGGAATTCCGGATTGGTAGCCGATAGCGTTTGGCTTCTTGAGTTCACCCATCCGACTGAGCCTATGAGCCCATTACCAGCTTGAGTCGGCCAATCGAATACCCATTTGACAGATGTGGGTGTCGCCTGTAATGCGGTCGTACTTACCGTGCCTCGCCAAATATCCGTA
>CAYQTN010000051.1:0-5422 GCA_964420445.1 uncultured Candidatus Saccharibacteria bacterium | reverse complement strand
TTTTAACGGGATCGAATTAAGGTTTGGAATTGAGGTTTGCGGCAGATTGAATTGAAATTTATTTTTAATTTTGCCTGTTTAGACTTAGGTCTTGCTTTATTGGTCTGAGGTGGCGTTCAGTCACGAAAATGCGCAGGTGACGAGCCTGCGCATGTGGTTATCGGTGTTGTAGTCGATAGTGTTGTAGAAAGTATAAACTTTCACATTGGGGCAGATGCCAAGAGAAATAGAGCTGTTTGAGCGTACTGCGTGTCGAATAGCGCTTCATGTATACGGTCTGCGCAATCAACTTTCACATGTTCTGGACAACTACCAACAATATCGATAGCAAATGTGTATTTGTCCTATAGCTTATCTGGAAGGCGGCCTCGAGAGCGTCGTCGTTTGATGGGCCTGTACCAATGGAGTGCAGTATGTATCCAGTTGGGCGTTTCTAAGAATGATGGTTGCAATGTGGAGTTGGGCTTGCATGTGGTTATCTCCTTGTGAAAGTTGCGATGCTTACGAGTGTACTGATGCTTACGAAAGTTCCGATACTTACGAGCCGATGCGTACGAGCGAAATCGCGGGTGCGCTGGGTCAATCTAGAGCCCGATGTCCGAGTGGCCTTTTAACACAATCTTAACAATTCGGACCGGATGTTAAGAAACCGTTAAGTCATAGTTATCCACAGGTTATCCACAGCGTGTGGATAAGTCCAGAGTTATCCACAGGTTACTCACAATCAGGGCAACCTGTGGATAAGTCGGGCACTCACGAGCCGGCCCTACACTTGGCAGGGCCGGCTAGCTGTTACTGTTGCGCTTCGGCTTCGGCGGGCTTAGCAATAGCCTGCCGCCCCCTTACCCCGTGAAACTGCCGGCAACGATAGTATTCGATGCTGACGTTCGTCGGGTTAAGCCCACTTTCGAGCGCCTTGGCCTTCACCTGTGCAATGCTGGGCAGTTGCCCCGCTTCGCTCAGGTTTTCGGTGATTTCCCAGACAGCGGCGCAAAGGCCGCCAGCTCGGGGGCGCTGTACCCCGTTTTGCACCACGGCGGCCGGACGCTTGGCCTTGGCAGGTGCCGCTTCGGCTTCGACAGCCGTCGCGGGGGCAGTGGTTGCCTCGGGTGCCTTGTTGGTGGCAACCTTGGCTTGCTTGGTGGCGGGGGCCGAAGCCCCCTTGTTGGAGGCCTTGGCCATTTTAGTTTCTCCCATTTGGTAGCCCTTGCTGGGCTGGCCGGTAGGGGCCTACCCCCTACCGTGAAAACAGTATACCCCGTCGGGTTTCGGATTGCAACACATGTTTTGCAGCCCGTTCAGCTGCCGTTAAGGTTTAACCGGTTGGCTTCGGGTTAAGGGTGCCGCGCCCGCGCGTAACACAAAAGCGAATCGAGCGCAAGCCTTTAGCAGCAAATCGAGCGTTTTCATTTAACTGCCGTTAAGGTTTCCGACATGCAAGTAGCGTGCCAAGTCGAAACCGCGCTAGGCTCGCTGTACGTCGATTTAAGCCGATTTCGAGCTCGGAGCTAGGGTAGGCAAGGGCGAGGCTCGATCTCGAAAATCGAGGTTTGTTCAGTTAGCGTTAAGGTTTCCGACCAAACTTGGCACGGTTTGTGCTAGGTATCAAACCTTAACCGCACCTAAACAGCACACACAACGGCAGTTGTTTTGTCCGCTGGGTGCTGGCATACTAGCTGCAACTGGCGGGGTAGGCCCGCCAGCTAACCCGAAGGGGAAGCATATGGAACTCGTTTTGATAGCATGTGCGCTGGCCGCATGGCAGTTGCACGTATGGGTCGCCCGGCCACTGGCCGAGCTGGCTGGCTGGCTTTAACCGGAGACTACCATGTATTTCGAAATCAATGTTAGTTTGTGGGGCAGGCATGTATTCGCCACTGCCCCGCGGAGCCTAACCGGCGAACAGGCGGCCAAAACACTGTTCGAAGATTTTGTGGAGCGTTTTCCAGCAGCTGAAGGTTTTACCATAACTTGCAGCCGCATCGAAGTAACGGGGCGCGAAGTTGACTGGGCTTAGCGTCGGGCTAGGTGCCCGACAGCCGAGGGCCCGAAATATGCGGCCAGTACAGGCAACCCGACAGGCTGGCGCATGGGCTACCCTAGCCCGCAATGGCCCTCTGCTGTTGCTGGCCGTGGCTGCCGTCGAATGGGCAGTGCTAGGTGTCCTGCTATGGTAGGACACCTAGGCATATGCGTCCGCATGGTGCGGCGCAGCAAAGCGTCCACAAGCTGTCCACAGATTATCCACAACCGTCTGTGGATAAGATTTAATCGGCGGATGCGAGGCCGTCCCCACCATCGCTGAGATTCAACCAATTCAGATTGACCCTCTATTAGACCTAACACCCGAGGAGTTCCTATGCAACCCGCCACCTCTGATCGAGCAGTAAAAGATCGATCGGTCCACTTCGTCTGCATGTTCGAAGGGGAATGCCTTACCGCCACCATTCAATCCCTCGGAAACGACGTCTCTGACTTCAAGTTGTTCGCTTCCCAATATAAAATGCTCCTGGAACAGCCGCTCATGAAAGCTGTTGTGGTCATACAGGGCTATTACACCGCAAGAGTGTTCGACGTTAAGACTTTCCGTTGGCTCTGCGGCGTCGGCCCACACCCCGAAGGCAAAGACGAAAACTGGATGGGAGGTTAAGGCTAAGCTCCGCCGCCGAGTGCGGAGCACATTCAGGAGGTAGTTATGCGCGATCGTTTTGAAACGGAGCTGAAAGAGGCCAAGGCGCAGGTCAAGAGCAATCCATGGCCTTGGTTGGTTGGCGGTTATGTCCTGGGCGTCATTAGTGGCGCAATGTTCTTTTAACTAACAGAGCTCCTATGGCATGTGCTGTAGGAGCTCTTCCGAGGTGCATATGGTTTCTGAAGCACGACTAGCATTCCTGCAGATACAAGCAGACAATAAAGGATTCTCACCGCAAACCATAGAGAATCTCCGAAAGGCCGGTAAGAGCCTCGGCGAGTTTGCAGTAATGATCCAGGTTACGGCGACCGAGATGCAAGA
Source organism: uncultured Candidatus Saccharibacteria bacterium (assembly GCA_964420445.1). GTDB lineage: Bacteria > Patescibacteriota > Saccharimonadia > Saccharimonadales > JACDBH01 > CAYQTN01. The sequence goes on along the minus strand of CAYQTN010000051.1, from coordinate 2,409 downwards.
ATTCCTTAAGGTTTACAAGGAGAAGCAGGATGAACTTCGCAGCTAATATCGGGCGCATCCTTATTAACGGTCCGAAGCGAATTCCAAACTTGGACGAGATGCAGGCATTGATAGCGTTCACGCGCTTGTCGGTCGAAGCCCCGCACATCCAAACTGAATTCTATCACGCTGTTTCTAAGCAGTCACCTGCTCACGAAATTCTTTTGCACCGCTTTCGTCACCACTTTGGCGATCAGCAACCATTTTCTCCGACTTTGCTACTGTGGTTAGCAACACTGGCTGACCGGCCCGGCGATGTGGTGCTATTGGTGGCGGTACTGGCCCACATGAAAGCTGAAGGGCGTGACCTTACTTTGAGTCATCTCATGGGCCACTACTTCGAGATGGGTATTCCAACTAGAGAAGCGTATGATATCGCTTGGTTGGCACAGAAAGTGACGCCCGAACGACTGAAGCACTGTGCAATCACCAAAGCACATTCCGACAATATGCTCGATCATCAGGAAGCATGGCATGAAAACAATCTGGAAAGAGAAGCTAGTATCCGTTAAGGATAGAGGTTCCTTATTTAATTTGAAACTTCCTAAAGGCGCAAAGATTGTGCTGATAGGTCCGGATCCGAACGGTGAGGAATGCGTGTGGTTCGAGTTTGAACGCAAGAATGCGGAGAATAAGGTTCCTCGTGTTCTGGAGATTTTTGGCACCGGGCATCTTATTCCTCCGCTCAGCACCCACCTTCTTAGTTTTAAGAGTGGTGAGTTCATGTGGCACGTTTATGACCACGGTGAGGTTCTTCCTGCTCTGGGAGCAAGGTGATGTACAAGTTCGAGATTTTCAAAGGTAAGAGTATTCGCAACCCAGGATGGTTCTTCAGATTGCGAGCACCAAACGGTCAGATTATGTTGCAGTCTGAAGGTTATGACCGACGCTCAGGAGCGATGAAAGGCGCGAAGCGTGTGCAACAAGTGGCAATGAGAGCTATTATCACCATTATCGAAGAGAAGGAAGGGCAAAATGTCTGTTAAAGCAAAACATCCGCATTACTACAAGAACGTCGCTCACCTGCAAATGATCGACGTTTACCGTGTGTTGGAACGTTTCGAAGTGCAACATCCAACTATCCAGCACGCAGTGAAGAAGCTCCTGGTGGCCGGTGGTCGTGGTGCAGGTAAGGATCTGTTGAAGGATGTTCAGGAGGCTATTGACAGCCTGAGCCGCTTCTGTGACATGCACCACGAGGATTCTTTGGAGAATTGCTCGAAGCAGGATGCCGATGACTGGGCAGACGCTGCGTCCACTTTTGTTCGGGAGGGGTGTATCAAACCTCTTGTGTCGAAGAAGGTTGTGCGTAAGCTGGCCGCTAAGGGCAGCAAAGGGCGCACCCGCTAGGGTGTTACACTAGGCCGCTGAAAGCCCCGTAGCGGCGCAACCATGCAGCTACGGGGCACATCAAACCAAGGGGTAAGCCATGCTAGCCACTGCCATTCTATCAGCTTCGTTGTGTTCTATGATGCCAACCATCGTAGACGACGTTATTTACCTCCGTGAGGAAAAGAATGTTACCAAGGCGGTGTTGAAGGACGCCATCAAAGCTCGGAGGGACATGAGTCCACAGTTGCGGTTTCTTACCCTCAGCACGGTTACCATTGTCTACGCCATTCCGAAAGGTGACCGCAAGCGGTACGAGTCTTACAAGCTTCAGAGCGCCTTGTCCTGTGATAATGATGAAATTATCTACGGGCCAACGATTGATATCAAAATCACTATAGAGGTTAAGGATGGCAATTAACATTCGGACCAAGGGGCAGGAAGGGGAGCGCGAAGTAGCTCGAGCAATGAACAGCATTGTGGAGTCCGTGCTGGCAAATAGAGGTATCCCTATTCCGTCCCGTCCTACTGTTCAGCGTAACCAGAATCAGTCTGCGGTTGGCGGGTCTGATCTCACCAACCCGTTTCTGTTGGCGATCGAAGTTAAGCGGCAGGAGCAGTTGTCCATCAATACGTGGTGGAATCAGTGCCTTGCAGCGTCTGTTGCGGATGGCGCACTTCCAGTGCTAGTGTATCGGCGGAACAAACAGGCTTGGGGTGTGGTCATGCTTGTGGATGTTCCTCTAGGTGAGGGTGCCCATGTTTCTAGTATTCGTGCGGAAATTTCTTGGAGCGATTTTCTCCAATGGTTCTACAACTTCGTTGACCGACGCGTTGCAAACGGGCAATGGTATCCAGCCGATTCCTAAGGAGAATCTTTTGAAGATTGCAGATGCAGTTGTCCAGCTCTGTCCTAGAGCTGTTGATGGTGTTGCTTTAGCTCTGGAGGAAGCTGCTAAGAAGGCAGATATTACCACACCTCTAAGACAAGCCCACTTCCTTGCACAGCTTGCTCATGAATCTGCCGGAATGGCTCGGTTG
>CAYQTN010000050.1:3185-5560 GCA_964420445.1 uncultured Candidatus Saccharibacteria bacterium | reverse complement strand
CTCGGTCGCTTCCGTGTAAACGCATTCCACGAGCGTGGTAACTTGGCAGGCGCGTTACGTCTAATTCCGAACGAAATCCTGACTGTTGAACAGCTGGGGCTGCCACCGGTCATAAGCAAGTTTACTGAGTACCCGCGCGGCCTCGTGCTCGTGACCGGCCCGACCGGCTCGGGTAAGTCGACAACGCTGGCGGCGATGATTCATAAAATCAACGCTGAGCGCTCCAACCACATCATCACCATCGAAGACCCTATCGAATTTACGCACAAGAGCAACCGCTCAGTGATTGTCCAGCGTGAGGTCCATTACGATACTTTCTCGTTCAGCGCGGCACTGCGTAGTAGCCTCCGTCAAGATCCAGACGTCGTGCTTATCGGTGAGATGCGTGATCTTGAAACCATTGCCGCGGCTATTACTGTCGCCGAAACTGGCCACTTGGTGTTCGCGACTCTGCACACCAACTCGGCCGCACAGAGCATCGACCGCATGATTGACGTTTTTCCGCCGCACCAGCAGCCCCAGATTCGTTCACAGCTTAGCAATATACTTATGGCTATCTGTTCACAGCGCTTGATTCCGTCGATTGGCGGCGGTCGTGTGGCAGCAGCCGAAATCTTAGTAGCAACTCCTGCCGTCCGTAATATCATTCGTGAGGGCAAGAGCCATCAGCTTGATGCTGTCATTCAGACTGGGGCGGAGTTTGGTATGCAGAGTATGGACAAGACGCTTGTGAATCTCATTCATGCCGGTACTATCAGCTATGATGAGGCGCGCAATTTTGCCGTTGATATAGACGAGCTGGACAGGCTCATGAGAGGCTAACAGATGCTGAGTTATCGCTACATTGCTCGAGACAGCAAGACCGGAGAGAAGGTCAAGGCAGAGGTCCAGGCAGACAGTGAGCAGGCTGCGGCCAAGCTTGTTCTGAGTGCTGGCTTGTCGCCTATTGAGGTAAGGCTTAAGGATGGCGTTGGTACGAACCCTATATCCAAATTCAAAAACAGGGTAAAAGCCAAGGATCGCATTCTTCTAGCCCGCCAGCTCTCGACACTGATTAATGCCGGATTGCCGCTAGTGCAGAGCTTGCGCAGTGTGTTTGATCAAACGCAGAGCAAGCCGCTCAAAGTTGTAGTGAACCAAGTGATCAGTGACGTAGAAGCGGGTAGTTCGTTTTCGGATGCGCTTGCTCGCCACCCAAGGGTGTTTAATCAGATCTTTGTCAGTCTTATTGCTGCCGGTGAGGCATCCGGAACACTCGATAAGGCGCTCGAAAGAGTAGCTTTACAACAAGAAAAGGATGCCGAAATAATGAGCAAAGTCCGAGGGGCTATGGCTTACCCGGGCATCGTTCTTCTGGTGATGGGAGGCGTTATAGGTTTCATGGTCGTGAGCGTCCTGCCACAGGTAAAAAGCATCTATGACGGTATCGGCGGCGCTTCGCTGCCAATAACTACACGCATCCTCCTTGCATTCTCAGACTTCGTCATTGAGTACTGGTGGCTTGTCATCATAATTATGGCCGTCCTAACGTTTCTTACGAGCAAATGGGCTCGCAGCGGACCTGGGAAAATCGTTGTCGACAAAGCGAAAATGAGAGCCTGGCCGATTGGGCCGTTGTTCATGAAGCTCTATATGGCGCGCTTCGCTCGCACCGGTACGACACTTGTTTCCAGCGGCGTACCATTACTGCAAGTACTTGAGATAACTGCCAAGTCTATCAATAATGTCCATATCGAAGCTTCATTGAACCGCGCAATTGATAAGGTACGTGGTGGTAAGGGATTATCGGTCGCTATCGAGAATGACCCGAACTTTCTTGATCTGGTTCCTAAGATGCTCAAAATCGGTGAACAATCCGGCTCTATCGAGCAAATGCTCGCGAAAATAGCTGAGTATTACGAGAAAGAAGTAGACAATCAGATTAAGACAATATCGACCATCATCGAGCCTGTCATGATGGTCTTGCTTGGTATCATCGCGTTCATACTGGTCGGTGCCATATTGCTGCCTATCTACGGACTGGCTGGCCAATCAAGCCTGGGTGGCTAACCTGTTTATACGCAAGAGAAAATGCTTGTGTTTTTTAAAAATCGCCTGTATCATCAGTCCTATAAGAAGTAACACGCAATAGTCAAAGGGGGCATTTGCACTATGTTCAGTAAATTACACAAAGATAACAAGGGCTTCACGATCATAGAAGTATTGATTGTGCTGGCAATCGCCGGTTTAATCATGTTGATTGTCTTCTTGGCAGTTCCTGCACTTCAGCGTAACCAGCGCAACAGTGCCCGTAACTCGGATGCATCACGTATTGTTGCTGCAGCCACAGAGTGTCTCGCTAACCGCAACGGTCAGGTAGCAAGTTGTAGCACATG
>CAYQTN010000050.1:0-3175 GCA_964420445.1 uncultured Candidatus Saccharibacteria bacterium | reverse complement strand
ATCTCGCCTGGCACAACGACGCAAATAACCTCATTGGGCGCACCATCGCTCACACAGGCACAGCTAACTTATGGTGCTGCAGCCGGTGGCTGTAACCTTGATGGTACAGCAACAGCCGCAGGCGCGGGCGCACGCAGCTTCTCGCTGGTATTCCAGCTTGAAAGCGGTAACGCACCAATTACACGCTGCATCTCGGGTTAGTAGAGAAACCCAGCCCCACGAAACGGTACGGCCTAGGCCGTACCGTTTTCATGTGCGATAATAATGCTCATGTTTAGTCTCGTGTGTCTCTTCGTGCTCGGAGCTATTTTCGGTAGTTTTGTGAATGCCCTCGTATGGCGGCTTTATCAACAATCTCTCGGAAAAAAACGGAGCAGTAAGTTAACAGATAATGACTTGTCTATCGTGCACGGACGCTCGGTGTGTACGCACTGTGGCCACCAGCTTTCATGGCTTGACCTCATCCCGCTAGTCAGCTGGGTCTTTTTGGCAGGAAAGTGTCGCTACTGCAAGAAAAGCATCGGTTTGCAGTACCCGGCTGTCGAGCTTATGCTGGGGATCCTCTTTATCTTAAGCCGTATATACTGGCCGGGTTCGTGGGATATTCTGGGCACAATCAACTTCGCTGCTTGGTTAGTTATGTTGACGGGTTTTGTCGCTTTAGCAGCGTACGATTTAAAGTGGATGTTGCTGCCCAATCGGATTGTGTACCCGCTGTTGGCACTTGCAGTCGTCCTATCAATTATGAACGTGAGCGTTGGTAGCGTAACGATTTTGGAAGTTGCGCTGAGCGTACTCATAGCAGGGGGTATCTTCTACGCGCTGTTTGTTATATCTGACGGGAGATGGATAGGGGGCGGTGATGTGAAGCTCGGTATCCTTATAGGCGTCTTGCTAGCCAGCCCGAAGGGCGCCTTTCTCATGCTCATGCTGGCTTCGCTACTGGGCACTATGGTGGCGTTACCTGGTCTTTTGCTGAAGCGCTTGGATAAGTCCAGCCACATACCATTCGGCCCGTTCCTTATTGGTGCAGCGGTAGTTGTTTATCTGTTCGGCAGCTCTATGATCGCCTGGTATGAACGAGTCGTACTGCTGCAGGGGTAAAACAGATTTACTTTACTGTGCTTATGCTATACTAACATCATGAAACGCTGGCTAGGATTTAGTCAGCTTGCTCAAGAAAACCGAGCAGAGCGGTGGGGGGCAGGCTACACATTGACCGAGGTGATTGTGGTTCTCGCAGTCTCTACTATGATGTTTTCTGCTATCGCGCTTACTTTTGCCGGCAGGTCGGCTCGGGTACAGTTCACGCAGTCAGTCAGGGATTATGAAGCCAGGCTTCAAACACTTATTAGCGAGGTCGAGTCTGGCCAGTATGAATCAGCAAGTGAATGTAGCGTACCTGGTATTGGAACCCCAGTCTTTGGCGGGCCATCAGGAGCATCCGGTACTAACAGGGATTGTATCTTCATAGGGAAAATGATGATGTCAAAAGAAACTGACACCGACATTGTCTCGTTGGTCGGCCGTCGGCTGACGTCTGGGGCCAATCCTGAAAATGTTGAGAATCTTTACGAGGCTCGACCAATCGCCGATGATTCTAGGATTATCTCGTACAACCACCCGTTTGATTTAGAAATAGTGCGCGTCGTGCGCCTCAGCGATAACGTTACTGGCGTTGCTGCTTTTGGTTTCATGAACCAGCTTGCGGGCAGCAATGCTTCAGGAAACAGTAATCTCGTACAGCTTTATGGCATGTTGAACACGACAATTCCGACCAATACCACCACTGAGATAAATAAAATCCGCAACCCCGTAACACTCAATGATTTAGTGCCGCTTCCTGATGGTTTGGCACTTTGCCTGCTTGGGGGCAACGGCCAAGAAGCCATCATACGTATTGGTGAGAACGGCGGTAACACCACCATTAAGAGCGAGCTGGACACACAGAACATCATTGGAGGGCCGTGCTGATGAAGAGGGGCGTTGTGCGCGAGGCTGGGGATACTATCGTTGAAGTGCTCATAGCCATTGCTGTGGTCAGCAGCGTGCTCGGCATAGCTTATGGGTCTATGAATAGAAACATCCAAACGACCAGAGACAACCAGGAGCGCACCGAAGCCGTACGGCTAGGTGAGGGACAAATTGAAGGTCTGAAAAACGCAGCAAGTTTCAACCAGGCAGGCATAGATGCCCAGACCGGTAGTTTTTGTATCATTAACTCAACTCCTACGACTGCGGGCTGCACGTTAGGGATATATACAATGGCTATTGTTAATGACGCTGCCGCAGACATCTATCGGGTTACCATCAGCTGGACAAGTCTAAGGGGTAATGCTAACGAAGTAATTATGGTTTACAGAGGCTAGCCATGAAGCGAATATATGGCAATTCATCTGGTTTTACGATTGTCGAGCTTATGATTTCGACAGCTATCTTCGCGATGGTTCTTCTACTTTGTTCTTTCGCTATCGTCCACGTCGGTAGAATGTATTACAAAGGTGTTTTGATAGGCCGTACCCAGGATACATCACGCCGGGTAATACAAGACATCAGCCGGTCTGTGCAGTTTGGCCCCGGTTCGAATGCCGACCCAGACAGTTTCGTGCGCTTTGCTTCAGTAGGAGGTGTTAATGCGTATTGTGTTGGCGCTATTCGCTACAATTTCATAACCGGACAGTCTCTTGGTACAGCCGCCGGCCAAAGCCCGCACATACTCTGGAAAGACAGGATGAACGATGACGTATGTCAGCCGGTTGCGTTCGCCGCAGGCATGGAAGAGTTGCTAGGCGAGAACATGCGTCTGCCGCTATTCTCGATTACGGAAGTAAATAACCTTTGGAATGTCAGTATCCGGGTTGCGTACGGAGATACTGTGGACTTATTTGTGGACAACACTTACGCCGAATGCAAAGGCTCAAGTGCCGGTGGTCAGTTCTGTGCCATTTCCGAACTTAATACAAGTGTAGTGAAAAGACTTTAAAATGCACGTAATACGGTATAAGGTAGGGGTAAGCATGAGCAATATACGCGGGAAACGATTGAATATCTTAGCCTCCGAACGAGGCATCGTCGCCATATTCTCCGTCATGATTATTATGGGCATCTTGACCTTACTTATCATCGGTTTTTCTAACATAACTCGGCAGGCTCAGCAGCGGACGCTTAACGAGCA